>DROE01000262.1 GCA_011322005.1 Devosia sp. | reverse complement strand
TGGTGAACCGGGTACCGCGAAAATTGGGCATGGGGTTGGACTTGCGCCAGATCACATCGTTCAGAACCCAGAACTTGAGGTCCTGCAACACGGCGCCAACGCGGAAAATATTATGGTATGAACCAATAACCCAGATTGCACCACTCGGCTTGAGAACCCGGCGGGCCGCCGCCATCCAGTCCCGGGTGAACCGGTCATAATGGGCAAAACTGTCGAATTTGTCCCAGTCATCATCGACCGCATCAACCTTGCTCTGGTCGGGACGTGTCAGTCCGTTTTCAAGTTGCAGATTGTAAGGGGGGTCGGCAAAGACCAGATCAACCGACCTTTCGGGCAGCTCACTCATCCGGGCGATGCAGTCACCAATCAGTATGGTGTCGACCGGCAGTTCGCCGTCCGGGCGGGGTTCCCTGGCGGGCGCCACCGCAAGACTGGTACGCAGCATTTACTTAACCCTAACACAACACTAACTCGGCACCTTTGTAACGGGACAGGGTTAAGTAGCGGCTAAGCAACACGGTTAACAAAGCGCTGACAATTATGGTTAAATCGGTGTTAACGGTCCGCGCTGTTGTTCCACAGGTACCTCGGTCCTGACCCGCGCCTGCCGGCGCGGTCCCCTGGGTTGTAAAGGGCACATTTTTTCAGTGACAGACAACCGCATCCGATGCAGCCGTCCAGAGTGTCGCGCAGCCGTGTAAGCGTGCGGATTTTATCGTCCAGAACATGACGAAAGGACCGGCTGATTTTTTCCCAGTCGCGCTTGTTTGGGGTGCGTTCTTCGGGCAGCTTTTCCAGTTGCTGGCGAATTTGCTCGATGGTGAAACCGAACTCCTGGGTAATCAGCACAAAGGAAAGCCGCCTTATGTCGGCAGCTTCAAAACGCCGCTGACCGCCAGCGTTGCGCTCGGGCTTCACCAGACCCTGTTCCTCGTAATAGCGAATTGCCGAAACCGACAGGCCCGTGCGTTCCGCAATCTGCCCGATGCTCAAACCGCCCGGCCTGCGTGGAAAATTCATTTGCGATAACCCTCTTGACCTCAAGTTGGGTTGAGGAATTACAAGTCGGACAGTTCCGCGTCAACCAAATCGCCTCCGGCGAACTGGGTTGGGGCAATCTGCAGATCGGCAACAGGAGAATATTATGGCAGACGCATATCTGGAACATCTGAACATCACGGTGAGCGACCCGGATGCAACGGCAAGAATACTGTGTGACCTGTTCCAATGGAAAATCCGCTGGCAAGGTGATGCAGTTCATGGTGGCAAAACCATCCATGTGGGCGCTCGAAGCTCCTATCTTGCGCTCTATGCAAAGCGGGGTGGTCATGCGCTTGCGGATGTAAGCTATGACACAATAGGCGGGCTCAATCACATCGGTGTGGTGGTTGATGACCTTGATGCAGTGGAACAAAAGGTCAGGAGTGCGGGGTTTACTCCCACTTCCCACGCAGACTACGAACCAGGTCGGCGGTTCTATTTCAAGGATTGCGATGGTATCGAATTTGAAGTGGTCAGCTATGGCCGGCACGATGTTTGACCAAGTGCTGATTGTTGGCGGCACTGGCATGTTGCTCGGGACCAGCACCCATATTGCCGGCCGGTGCAATGCCCTTTTTCTCGCATGCAGGCAGCCCGATGCACCGGCTGAAAAACTGGACGCTGAGCCGGTGCATCTGGACTGGACTGACAGGAACAGGGCATTGCGGGCAGTTGAGCGCCTTCCAGTGTTTGATCTTTTGCTGAGTTGGGTTCACAAGAACGGCTTGTGGCTCATCCCGCATCTGGAAGGAAAGCTTGCAGGAAAGGGGCGCTCAGTTCGTGTGCACGGCTCCGCCGCCCTGGACGCGCATGAATTCAAGCTTCAGAACAGTGTGTTGGCTCC
>DROE01000261.1 GCA_011322005.1 Devosia sp. | reverse complement strand
CGCACTGACAACGATCGTACTGTTCGGCCCCGGACTGCGCTTTTACACCAAGGGGTTCCCCGCCCTGTTCAAGGGTTCCCCGGACATGAACTCCCTTGTTGCACTTGGTACATCGGCCGCCTGGATCTATTCGGTGATAGTCACCTTTTTGCCCGGAATTTTGCCCGAAACGGCACGGCACATATACTTTGAAGCGGCAGCAGTCATTGTCACACTCATTCTGCTGGGGCGCTATCTTGAGGTGCGGGCCAAGGGCCGTACCGGCGAGGCGATACGTAAACTGGTTGGTTTGCAGGCCAAGACCGCCCGGGTTGAGCGCGATGGCAAAGTTGTGGAACTCCCCATAGAAGAGATTGTGCTTGGTGACATCATTCATGTTCGCCCGGGTGAAAAAATTCCCGTCGACGGCGATGTGCTGACGGGCTCCTCCTATGTCGACGAGAGCATGATCACCGGAGAGCCGGTGCCGGTTGAAAAGGAAGAGGGTACGCTGGTTGTCGGCGGCACGGTTAACGGCACCGGTGCATTGACTTTTAAGGCCACCAAGGTGGGCGATGACACCATGCTCGCACAGATAATCAAGATGGTGGAGCAGGCCCAAGGTGCCAAACTGCCCATTCAGGCCCTGGTCGACAAGATTACGGCCGTGTTTGTTCCCATCGTCATGGGAGTTGCCGCGCTCACCGTGGTGGTCTGGCTGATTTTTGGTCCCGATCCGGCACTGACCTTTGCGCTTGTCGCCGGTGTTTCGGTCCTCATCATTGCCTGCCCCTGCGCCATGGGGCTGGCAACACCGACCTCGATCATGGTGGGCACCGGGCGTGCCGCCGAGATGGGAGTTCTGTTCCGCAAAGGCGATGCGCTGCAATCATTGCAGGAAGCAACCATCGTTGCGGTGGACAAGACCGGCACCCTGACCCTTGGTCGCCCCGAAATGACTGATTTGAGCGTTTCAGATGGTCACGATCGCGACGAAGTGCTGCGTCTGGTCGCTGCGGTCGAGACCACCTCCGAACACCCCATTGCCGAGGCCATTGTTCGCGCCGCCGAAGGGGAGGGCATCAAACTGCCAAAAATCGAGGATTTCACTTCGATCACCGGTTTCGGTGTGCAGGCCCGTGTTGAGGGTAAGAATGTTCTTATCGGCGCCGATCGCCTGATGGTACGCGACAAAATCGCGCTGGGCGACCTTGAGGCCCAGGGTGATGCGCTCGGCAAGAAGGGAAAATCCCCCCTCTATGCTGCCATTGACGGAAAAATTGCCGCCGTTATCGCCGTCGCCGATCCGATCAAGCAGAGTACCCCCGAAGCCATTGAGGCCCTGCATAAACTGGGCCTGAAGGTGGCGATGATTACCGGTGACAATCAGGGCACCGCCGAAGCCATTGCTGCCGACCTGGGCATCGACCATGTGGTCGCAGAAGTGCTTCCCGAGGGCAAGGTTGAAACCCTTGAGGGTCTTCGTTCCGGTGGCGAAAAACTCGCCTTCGTTGGTGATGGCATCAATGATGCACCCGCCCTGGCTGTTGCTGATGTGGGTATTGCCATCGGCACAGGCACAGACGTGGCCATCGAGGCTGCCGATGTGGTGCTGATGTCGGGTGATCTCAAAGGCGTGGTCAACGCATTCCACATTTCAAAGCGCACCATGTCAAACATCCGTCAGAACCTTTTCTGGGCCTTTGCCTATAATACGGTGCTTATTCCGGTTGCTGCCGGTGTCCTTTACCCGTTCTGGGGTATCACCCTGTCGCCAATGCTGGCGGCTGCGGCCATGGGTCTGTCGAGCGTATTCGTTCTGACCAATGCCCTGCGTCTGCGCTGGGTCAGGCCGGTGATGCAGGAACGTGCACCAAGTACACCCAAAGCGTCAGTCACCATGCAAACGGCCCCGGCCGAATAGGAAAGGAACCCGACCATGAACATCGGAGACGTTTCAGCCCGCTCGGGGCTGCCGGCAAAAACCATCCGCTATTATGAGGATATCGGTCTTCTCAAGCCCCTGCGCGACGCCAACGGCTATCGCGCCTTTCAGGAAAAGGAGTTGCACAAGCTCACTTTTCTGGGGCGGGCAAGGGCGCTCGGCTTTACCATCGAGGATTGCCGGGCGCTGCTGGCCCTTTACGACGACGACACGCGCGAAAGCGCTGATGTAAAGCGTATCGCCAACGAGCACCTTAAGCAGATCGAAGCCAAAATAGCCGATTTGAAGTCAATGCGCGACACGCTCTCCCATCTGATTGATGAGTGCGCCGGCGACGATCGTCCTGATTGCCCAATTCTGAAAGACCTCAGCACTCACAAGGTTTCAAATTAGAGCCCGCCACTGTTGAACCACAAAAAAACAAAGGACCGGACTGCGGTTTGTTTCTATCAGAACCTGACGCAGCCCGGGATTGCATCCTATGGCCGATCATAAACAAAATACCGGCGGACATGCCGGGCATATGCCTTCAAGCGGCGCCGCACTGACCATCTCCGCATGGCTTACCGGTGTTTATTTCATAATCGAGCTGGGTGTTGGCCTGTGGACCGGGTCCATCGCTGTGATTTCAGACGCCTTCCACACCTTTTCTGCCGTGGGTGGTGTACTTGTTGCCATAGTCGCGATGCGTCTGGCCAAAAGGCCGGCTGACGATCAGAAGAGCTTCGGCTGGTACCGCTCCGAACTGGTCGGGGCATTGGCCAATGGTGCTTTTTTGCTGGTCATGGCCATTCTGGTAATTGTGATGGGTATCATGCGGCTGAACAGTCCGCTCGACCTGCCCACCGCGCCAATGCTCTGGGTGGCTGCTGGTGGACTGGTGACCGAAGTCATATCTCTTACGCTTCTGTTCCGTCAGCAGGGTGAGGATTTGAATATCAGGGGTGCCTACTGGCACATTCTGCAAACCTTCGTTGGCAGCCTCATCATCATCGTGGCCGCCCTGGTCATCCGGTTTACCGGCTTTCTGGAAATTGACCCCATTCTGGGTATCGCCTTTGGTTTTGTGCTGTTGTGGGCCAGCTGGGGCATATTGCGCGACGCCACCCACCTGCTCATGGATGGCACGCCCGGCGACATCAGCCTGCCTGAGGTGGCAGCAACGCTTGAAAAACTCGAAGCGGTAGAAGACGTGCACCACACCCATGGCTGGGCCCTGACCAGCGGCAAGTATGTTTTTACCGCCCATTTGCGTATTTCTGAGGGTGCGGACGCCGATGCAACGCTGAGGGCCGCCCATGATGCTCTGAAAAAGGAGTACGGGTTCTTCTTCGTGACATTGCAACTTGAAAAGCAATGCCTTGATGAGGGTGAGGCCGACCCCATTGATATAACGCGCAAAAACGGAGATAAACCGGCCCCGATCGACCATTCCGGGCACGATATGTAAATTCGTTCCGCACCGAACACAAATAAATAACCCGGAGCCCTCAGGTTCCGGGTTCTATTCATTCTGCTTTACAAAGACTGCCTTCAGTCCGCCGGATGGGCGTCGGGCCCCTCAGCCTCGGCATGTGCACCGGAGATGAGGTCAGCGATTTCATCCGGCCAGTCCGCTTCGCTGTATTTGGCCTGCTCATCGGCGTCGTGCACAAAGGCGATTATCGCCGCCAGTTCGTTGCCGTTCAAATCGATGACATCGCCAAGTTCCTCGCGTTGCATATACACCATTGCTTCGGCACCCCGCCACATGCGGGCGGCAAACTCAAACGGGTTCATGGGGATGTCCATATACTCCGCATCCAGCGGGGGGGCGTCCTCACCCCCGATGCCGTTGACCGAGTGGCACA
The DNA here is from genome assembly GCA_011322005.1 of Devosia sp. Taxonomy (GTDB): domain Bacteria; phylum Pseudomonadota; class Alphaproteobacteria; order Rhizobiales; family Devosiaceae; genus DROE01. The sequence goes on along the minus strand of DROE01000261.1, from coordinate 6,172 downwards.
CCGCACATCCCTTGCTGGCAAACAGCTTGCGCCCAAGTTCCGAGTCCATTTGGGGCAAAACAAGACCCGGACCAACGTCTCCGGGTGTGTCAGAGGAGAGCGCCAGACCTGTGGGCAGAACAAACGACGTGAGGCTCAGAGCCAGTGCCAGGGGGGCGTAACGCATAATAGAACTTTTCACGATGTTTTTCCTTTTTTTTGAGACCGGAACACCAGTCTGGAATTTTGCTCCGCTAACCCGTACTTGTTTACAGGATTAGCTTGGATATTCGCACTCACCGGCGAGGAGCATCCGGTAAAGCAGGCAGGGGGCAAGTGCTTGGGTAAATTGCCCCCTGCCGCGACTGGCCACTTTGCTAGGTTTGCATATCCATGGCCATGCCTTCGGTTGCCATCTGGCCCATCATTCCCATTTCCATGTGGTAGGGCAGCATGCACATGAACATCCATGCACCGTTTTCCTGAATTTCCACTGTGAATGAGAATGTCCCTTCAGGCAGAACCAGAGACTTTTCATAAAGAGCTTCGTGCTCCAGCAGGCTCCAGTCGGCACGGTTTACGCGATAGCCGACCGCCTGCATCGCCGCCATTTCCATGATCATGAACTCGTGAAGGATTTCTCCGTCGTTCACGACATTGAAGCGAATGGTCTCGCCCTTGGTGACAGCGATGTTCATGTCGGAAAAGCCCCACTCGGTCATCTTTAGGTTGATCTCGCGGTCGAAATTCTCCTCATTCGCGATGAGCAGACCTCCGGCGGCTTCACCTTCCGTATGTGGAGCTTCTTCCTCCGTCATATCCATGGCCGTGGCGGTGCCATCTCCCTCCATATCCATGGCGGCGTTGTCGTCGGCTGCCATGTCAGCTGCGGTACCATCTCCCTCCATATCCATGGCGGCGTTGTCATCGGCCCCCATGTCCATGGCGGCACCATCACCCCCCATGTTCATGTCGCCCATATCTCCCAGAGCCTCCATCGCTATTGCGAGCTGGACCTCGTCCTCTTCTGGAACCCCGAAAATATCATGTTCGACACTCTCGTCCTCCGCCAGGTTTACCGACTGGGGAACAGCTCCCAAGGCCCGGTATCCGGTCAAAAGGGTTTCCGGTGGGGCCAGTTGAGCAATCGGCCCCAGCGTGAAGATGGAAACATAGGCGATGGCCAGGCCACCGACGATGCCTGCCAGAACAAAAACTCTAATCATTGCATATCCTCCTTACTCTGCCGGTGCAGCGGCGGGCGCTGTATCTGCATCATGTACAACCGGCCAGGGGTCATCCGGCGAGTTCTTGCCGTATTTTGCACTCCAGGCCAGATTGACCACGAAGAACAAGAAGCCCAGGCCAATCAGGAAACCGCCCATGGTGATGAACATCTGGGGTATCGCCCAACCGGGAATATCCAGATAATCATAGACCCAGCGCGGGAAGTAATTATACCCGGCAACGCCCATGGCCGTTATCTTGACGAACAGTCCAACCTGCCACAGCCAGAAATGGGCATTCGCCATCCCCTGATGATACATTCGCCCGGTAAAATACGGATAGAGATAGTAAAAACCGGCAATGGCCATCTGCCCGACAAATCCAAAGAACATGGCGTGGAAGTGCGCCGGTATCCAGTAAGTGTTGTGGATGAAGTCACTGTCCGGTGCTATCTGGGCGTTCAGGAACGCTGTGGCACCACCATAGACAATGAACGCGATGGAAAAAATCATGAACTTGAACGGTATTGCCCGCCGCGCCGAGGCAGGTATCGGCTTCATGAACAATGTCGCTATCCAGTTGAACACATGCAACACTGACGGAATGAACACCAGCAACGTCAGGAACTGAACAAACCGCTCATAGTTGCCCGAAACCGTGTACAGGGGCTGGAAGTGGTGCGGCCCGATCGGCATGGCGCCAAGCGCCAGCAGAATGAAGGCGACAACACCGGACCAGTAGCTCCACATGGGAAAGCCCAGAAACCGCGGCATGATCGTGTAGATTATGGCAATGGCCGGAACAAACGGCAGGTAAACAGCCGGGTGCCCGTAGGTCCAGAACACATAGAGAAAGAATTTGACGCTGCCGCCCCGCGAGGGGTCAAAAAAAGCGGTAGTGCCCAGACCGTCTCCAAGCAGACCAAGGCCGATGAACCCCAGCGGTATGGTCGAAGCCATGAAAAGCAGCCCCACCGTGCCGGTGGCCCAGGCAATCAGCGGCTTGTCCTTCCATCCGCCTTTGCCGGAAAAGGCATTGCGAACCAGAACCGCCCCGGCGAGAAATTCTGACACCGCCACCAGGAAGATGGCCAGATGCCCCATCCAGATGAAGGGGTTCCCGGTTCTGAAAGACATCGGCGCATAAGCGGTCCAGGTAAAGTCAGGACGCCCGATGACCAGAAGCACCGCAGCAACGATCAATATCCAGTAACTCCATTGAGCCGCTGGAGCCCAATAGAGCCTCTCTGTACCCAGCACCCTGGGCAGCATGTAATAACAAATCGAAACCACGACGGGAATGAGAAAGCCAAAAACCATGACCATGCCGTGCAGGGTCATCAGGGTCATATAGACCTTGGCTCCCAGAAACTGCTGGTCTGGCACCGCAAGTTCTGTTCGAAACACCAGCGCAAAAAACCCGCCCAGTGCCAGCATGATCAACGCGGTAAAAATTCCCTTCAGCGCGATATGCCGGTACTCATTGGAAAACAAAAGCTCCTTGATCGACATTGTGCCGACCAGATTCTCGGGCTTCCAGTGGGCTGGATTGCCCATTCTTGGGTCATCAAGTTCATGCGTTGTCATTGGAGTTCTCCCCGGTGCTCTCGCCGTGATCAGCTGCCTCAGTATTGTCCTGCACAACCAGCCACGCTTTCATTTGCGTGTGACCAACGCCACAATAGTTTACGCACTGAATAAGATATTTGCCGGGTTCATCCGGAGCGCGGATCCACATCTCGCGCTTTTCGTCCGGGTCAATCTCGGCCGTAATCCGGGCCACCGGAATGTTGAATCCGTGGATCACGTCGTTGGAAACGATCTTGAACAGGACTTTCTCGCCGGGATTTGCCACGGCCGCGTTGCGGCTGATTTCATCTTCCTCGTTGATAAAGGCAAAACCCCACTGAAAGGCGATCACGGTTATCACGCGATCAAATGCGGCTTCTCCTTCACCCACATATTCCCCTGACACCCTTCTTTCTTCTGCGTTCAGGTCTGCCTGATAGGCGGAATAGGTATTGACGCTGCTCCAGTCCGCGTAAAATACCAGCCCGATCATGATGGCGATGAAGCCGAACTCAAAGGCATAGCTGGGTTTCCAGCGCCTTTTCATCAGCATGGCCGCCAACAGCATAGCCATTCCCAAAACAGTGAAGGATGCGGTAATCGCCATAAGCGTAGCTTGTGGCCCCGATATCCCTAGCGCGTTTTCCATTCTGCCGTCCCTCCTTGTAGTACATGGATATTCGTCCCGTCGGTAATCTTTAGGCGACCCATTTCTCCGAAAGAGGGGGAGTAATGACCCGGTATCTTGCGCCAGTTGGCGCCGCTTCTGGCCTGTGCTGAAACCTTTCTTGTTTTCTTGCCGTTTTGCGCAGTGGCTCCCCGTGTTTCATCAACCGCTGGGTGTGGGTCCTCATGTTCGTTGCTTTGTTTGGATCGGGGCAGGCTGATGCGTGCGCGCAAGCCCCCCGCGCTTCTGTTGGACAGCTTGATGTCACCCCCGTGGGCCCGAATGATCGTGCGGGCAACTGCCAGACCCAACCCGGTACCGCCGGTTTCACGGTTGCGCGAATCTTCCAGCCTGTAGAACGGCTGGAACACATCCTCCTGCCGATCCTCGGGTATCCCTGGACCGTTATCGTCAATCAAAATCAGCAGTTTTTCGGGTTCAACCGAAAGAGAGACCTCCGCTGCCCCCCCATATTTGAGCGCATTGCCAATGAGATTGCCCAGCGCCCGGCGCAGGGCCGTTGGACGGCAGTCCAGCAAAACCCAGCGCGGAAGTTCCCTCAGTTCGACCAGCTCGCCGGCATCGTTCATATCGTCGCAAACCCGCCTCAACAATGAACCGATATCAACTGTGGCCTGTGGTTCTGAGGTCGCTTCCTCCCGGATAAAAGACAGGGTCGAAGCCACCATCTGTTGCATGTCATCCAGATCGCGCAGCATTTTTGCGCGAAGCTCGGCATCCTCAATGAACTCGGCCCGCAGGCGCAGCCGCGTGATGGGCGTGCCCAGATCGTGAGCAATCGCACCCAGCATCTGGGTCCGGTCCTCCACGAAGCGGCGAATGCGCCTTTGCATTACATTGAACGCACGAGCGGTGCGCTGAACCTCCTCCGGTCCGGTTTCTGGAATTGCGGGGGCCTGCACATCGGTGCCCAGCTTTTCTGCTGCGCGCGAAAGTTGTCGCAAAGGCGCCACCATCCGGCCCACAATAAAGAAAGATATGAGCACCACCGCAATCAGCATCACCGCCATCGACAGGCCCAGCCGATAAGAGAAGAAGCTTGGCGAAGGCTGTACAGGTGTCGCCACGTTCAGCCAGTTTCCATTGTCCAGGCGTAAAGACACCAAAATGAGCTCATCGGGCGCGTGCATCGCATTTTGTGCAAAATAGTTACGCCAATAGGTCGCGGCTGTGGTGGTTTTCCCGGCGGAAGCATAGGCGATGCGATAGGCTTCGAGCCGATCGGGTGGCACATGGCGGCTAAGCTCGCGTTGCAGGGAAGCCTCATGCCAGTCTGCTTGGGGAGCGGTGGCAACGACAGGGTCCGGGGTGATGGTGACAAAGCGGCGGTCAGGTCCATCCGCCGCCGCTATAGCAGACCATTCCTGAGGTGACAGTGTTTCAGCCAACGCGCCCACGGTCGCCACCCAAAGAATAGCGTGCTCGCCCCCGGAGGTCAAAAGTGCGCTTTCCCGGTCGGTTGCATAAAACAGGTTGCTCACCAGGTGCGTGAAGGCCAGTCCCACCACCAGCAGTACCATCGCCTGAGCGGCGATGCTTCTAGGCAGCAGGTTTTTCATCACGCTCCACCTTGGCAGTGAAAACATACCCGCCCCCACGCACCGTCTTGATGAGGTGGGGGTGCTTGGGGTCTTCCTCGATTTTGTGGCGCAGGCGGCTTACCTGCATATCGATTTTCCGGTCGAAGGGCATCTCCACCTGACCACGGGTTAAATCCAGAAGTTGATCGCGCGACAGAACCTGTTGCGAACGCTCCGCGAATGCCGCCAGCAGGTCAAACTCGGATGTGCTCAAATCGACCAGAGTGCCGTTTTTTGACTGCAGACGTCTCAGGCTCAGGTTCAGGCGCCAGTTACCAAAGATCAGCACACGGCCGTCACCGGCACTGACCGGTTGCGGACTCAACTGGGTGCGCCGAAGCACTGCCCGGATGCGGGCCAGAAGTTCGTGCGGGTTGAAGGGTTTGGCAACATAATCGTCGGCGCCTCCCTCAAACCCCTTGATTCTGTCGGTCTCCTCGCCCATCACCGTGAGCATTACAATCGGCAACGTGGATTTGGCGCGAAGTTCGCGGCAGATAGCCATCCCGTCCTTGCCCGGAAGCATAAGGTCCAGAATCAGCAGGTCGATACTCCAGTTGGCCAGTATCTGCTCGATTTCGGTGCCGTCGGCAGCGGTGGTCACACGAAAACCCTGCCGCGTCAGGAAGCGCTTTAACAGCGCGCGAATTTCCCGGTCGTCGTCAACGACCAGAAGATGGCCCGTTGGTGAGTTTGCGGATGCCTCCATGTGCCAGAATTATCAAGAATATTCGCATTGCGGAGGAAAAAATTGTAACCGATTGTAACGGAGTAGTTATCGCTGCAAAACTGCTTGCCGCCGGGCATTTAAGAGTACAGGGTTTCGCACGCCCTAAACCCGTTTCGTTATTGTCCCTGTTCGGTTTAAAAGGGCCACACTGAAACAAAAGGGTGGGTGCGAATCATGCAAGGGACAATATACAGCCTGAATTCAGCGTCTTGCCGTGTCCTGAAATGATGCGATCACACAAGGTGTTTCTGCGGGTTCTGGCGATTTTTTCCGCGCTCTATCTTTTTGCATTTCTCCAGTTTTTGGGCGATTCCATCGCTGGGATTGAGGGCATCGCGCTGGCCACTGGCAACCCGGCAGGCGGGGACTTTATCAACCTTTATTCCGTGGCCCGCATGGT
>DROE01000260.1 GCA_011322005.1 Devosia sp. | reverse complement strand
GGCGGCTTCAATCAGATAATAGACCAGATGGCCGCCGTCGAGCATGGGAATTGGAAAAAGATTGAACAATCCGATATTTAACGAAAGCAAAGCGGTCAGGTTGAGCAGGGCGACAACCCCCAGTGTTGCCACCTGTCCCGAAATCTGGGCGACCTTGACCGGCCCCCCCAACTGCTCCACATCGCCCCGGCCGACAAAAAAATCCGCCAGGAACGCCCCGGTTCGTTGCACCAGAAAAATCATTTCCTCAAGGGTCATTCCCACCGCTTCAACCGGGTCGGGGCGAAAGGCGAAAACATCCTCGGGGTCAATGCTGCGCGACACTCCGATGCGCCCCACCCGCTGTGTATTTCCAAAGCGGTCGGTGATTTGGGCCGCCTGCGGCGTAACGACGATTTCCACTTCCCGCCCCAACCGGTCGAGAGTGAGGACAACCGGACGCTCCGGACTGGTTGCCACCAGACGCTGGAAATCGCTGAAGCCACGCACGGTGTAGCCATCAACGGACAGAACACGATCACCGTTCTGAACGCCGGCCTGTGCCGCAACTGATTCCGGCAAGACTTCCTGAATAACGGGCTCCACCATAAACCGGCCATAGCCCAGCAAAAGGCCATAGAGCACGATAAAGGTGAATATGACATTTGCCGCGGGACCCGCCAGAACAACCGCAATCCGCTTCCAGACCGACTTCCGGGAAAACAAGCGCGACCGCAATGCGGGGTCGATGTCCTGCAACGCGGCGGGGTCGGGTACACTGGCAACGTTCATGTCACCCACAAACCGCACATATCCCCCAAGAGGAACCGCTGACAATCGCCAGCGGGTGCCGTGCCGGTCGGTTCGGCCAAGAAGCTCGGGTCCGAAACCGACGGAAAATGTGTGCACCGCTATTCCCGCCCAGCGCGCCACCAGATAATGCCCCATTTCGTGCACAAAAACGATGATGGTCAACACTGCCAGAAACGGCAGGATATAGGACAGGAGCCAAACGGCGAAGTCGATCATTGTTCAATCCTGGTTGCACGCGCCGCACCCGGTATGTCGGCACAGGCTAAGTTCAAACCACTTCAGAACCGTGAAGGGGTGCAATTATGTTCTTCTCAAGGCAGCGGCCGTTTTCACCAGAGCAGAATGCCCTCGGCAACCCGATCAAAACCCAGGTGCAGCGCGCCAACTCCAAACAGAACCAGCGCGCCAAAGGTCAGACTGTCCATACGGTCCATGATGCCGCCATGCCCCGGAATGAGGTCACTGGTATCCTTGATACGAAACCGGCGCTTGACAGCGCTTTCACTCAAGTCACCCAACTGACCGGCAACGCTGACCAGTGCGGCCAGACCCAGGCCAATCCACCAGGGGGCTGGTGTAACGATAACCCAGACAAGCAGGCCGCTCAGAGTGCCCACCAGCAACCCCCCAATCGCGCCTGAGCGCGTTTTTCCCGGGGATATGGCGGGACTCAGCTTTTCGCCCCCGAACAGGCGCCCGGCAAAATAGGCGCCGGTGTCGGTCATCCAGACACTGGCACCGAGAAAAAAGCAAACCGCAAAGCCCAGCAGGCTGGAGCCCCTTATTGCAACGAGTGCGACAATCACCATGGAGAAAAACAACAACCCGCTCGCCCGCCACAAAATCACATCGCGAGAGCCGGTCACGACAATGCCAATTCCAACAACGCTAAGAGATGCTCCGGCCAGCAAACCGCCAAGAGTCGCAACAATGGGCACCAGCGCCAGAACTCCGGCAAGAAGATAGCCCCTCACCTTCAGTTCACTGACCGTGACCATGGTGTCCCACTCCCGGTAAACACCAAAAAAGGCGGCTGACAACAGCAGCGCGAACCACACTCCGCCCAGCCAGACCGCGACAATGGTCACCGCCAGCAAAACACCGGCAGAGGCGAGCCGGGGCAAAAGGTCAGCCCATGACCTGTTGCGACTCTGCGGTTTGGGGGATACGCCGTTCTTGACTTTGTTCATCACCCGCCCCCGTCACCGCCAAAGCGGCGCTGGCGCCTGGAAAACATCTCCAGCGCACGGACGAACAGAGGTTCATCAAAGTCGGGCCAGAACTCGTCCAGAAACACCAACTCCGCATAAGCGGACTGCCAGATCAGAAAGTTGGAAATCCGGCTCTCCCCTCCGGTACGGATCAGCAGGTCCGGGTCGGGCATGCCTCCCGTCAGCATCATGCGCGAAAAAAGTTCCTCATCAATCTCCTCGGGCCCGATGCGCCCTTCCCGCACAAACTGCACTATGCGCCCGGCGGTGGTGACAATCTCAGCCCTGCCTCCGTAATTGAAGGCAACATTGAGATTCAGACCGGTATTTTCCCGGGTTTCAACCTCAACCCTGGTGATGATTTTTTGCAGGCCAGGGTCCAACTCCTTGCGTTCACCCAGAATGCGGATGCGAACATTATTGTCTTTCAGCTTTCCAAGGTCCGAATCCACAAACGTTCGCATGAGTTTGAAAATAAACTCTATCTCCGACTTTTCGCGCCGCCAGTTTTCGGAGCTGAAACTGAAAACGGTAAGGTAAGGCACCCCGTAGCGGATGGAATATTCAACCAGCCTGCGCAAAGCCTTTATACCTTCGCGGTGCCCGTCGGAACGCGGCTTGCCCTGAACCTGCGCCCACCGGCGGTTGCCATCCATGATCACGCCAAGGTGTTCCGGTATGCGCAAACCGGCATGCGGGGCCACGGTTGCGGTTTTGGCGGTGATATCTGGCATCGCCACTCCTGGCGCGGATCGCGGTGGCATATTCCCCGGCCGCTAGACCTGCATGATTTCTAGCTCTTTGGCGGAGGTGATGGCATCCACCTGTGCCACAGCCGCATCAGTGGCCTTTTGAACCTTCTCGGACAGATCGTGCATTTCGTCCTGGCTCATTTCACCTTCTTTCTCGGCACGCTTGAGTTGGTCCATACCGTCGCGGCGCACATGTCTTATGGCGACTCTGGCCTGTTCGGCATACCCGCTGGCCACCTTGCTCAATTCGCGGCGGCGTTCTTCATTCAATTCAGGCAGTGGTACTCTGATATTCGCGCCTTCGGCGATCGGGTTAAGCCCCAACCCGCTGTCCCTTATGGCTTTCTCAACCGCCGCCGCCATGGATTTGTCCCAGACCTGCACGGAAATCATGCGCGACTCCGGCACGGAAACCGTTGCGATCTGGTTTATTGGCATGGAAGAACCGTAGGCGTCCACATGAATGGGGTCGAGCATAGAAGCACTGGCCCTTCCTGTTCTGAGGCCTGCCAACTCTTCCTTGAGCGCAGCGACAGACTTGGCCATGCGGGCCGATATCGCTTCAACCGAAAATTTATCAACCATATCGTTCCCCGTTTTCTGGTTCCTCTACCCGATCCGCGTGCTCATGACACTGCCATCCAGAACGCCGGACAAGCCGCCGGCGCTTTCAAGTGCATATACCAGTATGGGCAGTTTGTTGTCGCGGGCAAGAGCAAAGGCCGCTGTATCCATGACCTTGAGGTCCTTGAGGATAACTTCTTCGTGGCTCAGGCTGGAAAACCTCGAGGCTTCCGGGTTTTTCTTGGGGTCGGAAGAATAAACGCCGTCCACCTTTGTTCCCTTGAGCAAAATGTCGCAATCCAGTTCAATGGCCTTCAAGGCCGCAGCAGTATCGGTGGTAAAAAAAGGATTTCCGGTGCCCCCGCCGCAAATCACCACTTTTCCGCTCTCCAGGGACTGCTTGGCATCGCGGGGGGTAAAAACATCAGCAACACTGGGCATCGGAACGCTGGAAAAAACATGGGCCTTGACTCCCTGCTTTTGCACAGCCTCCCCAAGAGCCAGGGAGTTTATGACCGTTCCCAGCATTCCCATCTGGTCGCCTGTCACCCGGTCGCCGCCGCTGGCCGCAACCTCCAGTCCGCGAAAAATGTTTCCCGCACCGATGACGATGGCAATCTGAACTCCCAGCCGGGCGGTGTTGGCAATCTGGCGGGCCAGATTGTCGATGAACTCGGATTCAATTCCAAAATTCTGATCCCCGGCGAGAACTTCACCGGAGACCTTCAGCAATATGCGCGTGTATTTGAGTTCTGACAAAATCGTAGCCTCCCCGGGGGACTGGAAAAAAGAATCCGTTTTCCCCGGGGAAATGTCTTACTCGGTGCCTGCGGCTGCCGCAACCTCGGCGGCAAAGTCGCTCTCTACTTTTTCGATACCCTCGCCCAGGGCATATCGCACAAACCCGGCAAGCCTGATCGGCGCACCGGCATCCGTTTCAGCCGCCTTTATGGCATCACCAACCTTGGTCTCTCCATCAATGACAAACACCTGTTCAAGCAGGCAGACTTCGGAATAGAACTTTCGAATCCTGCCCTCCACCATTTTTTCAATGATGTCTGCGGGCTTTCCCGATTCCTTTGCCTGTTCGACAAAAACCGCGCGCTCGCGCGCCACCACTGCCGGGTCGAGTTCGTCCGCGGAAACCGCAAGCGGATTGATGGCGGCCACGTGCATGGCGATCTGCTTGCCAAGGGTGCCCAGCACTTCCTTGTCGCCCGCTGACTCCAGCGCAACAAGAATGCCCATGCGCCCCAGACCATCGGCGACGGCGTTGTGAATGTAGGAGCTGACAATGCCATCATCCACGCTGATCTGTGCGCTCCGGCGCAGGCCCATATTCTCTCCGATGCGGGCAACGGCGGAGGTAACCTTTTCCTCAACGCTGCCTCCAAACCCCGGAAAACCGGCAGCGTTGAGAGTTTCGGCATCCTGCCCCGCACTCAAGGCCAAATCGGCGATAGAGCGCACAAGTTGCTGAAATTCCTCATTGCGAGCGACAAAATCCGTTTCGGAATTCACCTCGACCACGGCGCCAACCTTGCCCTCGATCGCAACACCGACCAGCCCCTCAGCGGCAACACGTCCGGACTTCTTTGCGGCTTTGGCCAGCCCCTTGGAACGCAACCAGTCGATGGAGGCTTCAATGTCACCTTCATTTGCCTGCAACGCCTGTTTGCAGTCCATCATCCCGGCACCGGTGACCTCACGTAGCTCTTTTACTTGCGCAGCGGTAACAGCCATGGGTTTCATGTCCTCTCGTTAGAAGGCCAAAAAAGGCCCTTCCAAAAATTTCGGGGTTGATAGTGCGGCCCCCATATGTGGGCCGCCCTGAAATGCTTTCAAGAAGTCTAAGCTTCCTTGGCGAACGCGGCAGCCTGTTCGAGCCAGTTATCACGCTCAATGCGCCCTTTGAAATTCAACACCGCGTCCACCTCTTCGATGTTCTGAGCGGAAAACGCAGCAATCTGGTCAAACTTTGTGATGCCCAGAGCATGCAGCTTTTTCTCGATAACCGGTCCCACGCCACTGATTTTCTTTAAATCATCGGGTTCGCCGTCCGGGCGTACGAACATCGGTTTGCCCTCTTCATCGGCACCTTTGTCTGCCGCAGCGCCCTTGCTCTTTGTGGCCTTTTCCTTCTCAGGCGTTGAAGTGTCTTCCTTGCTTTCAGGAACAGCCGGGGCAACCGTTGCCGGTTCAACAGCAACTGTTTCTTCAGTCGGCACTGCTTCTTCGGTCGGCACTGCTTCTTCAGCCGGTGCTTCAACAGCGGCGCCCGGATCCACCCCCATTTCAGAGGATGAGCGAGCAATCCCGTCAATGGCAGCCTTGGAGATCAAAGAACAGTAAAGCTCAATAGCCCGCGCGGCGTCATCATTGCCCGGGATGGGCAGATCGGCCATATCGGGGTCGGAGTTGGAATCGATAACCGCAATGACCGGAATACCAAGACGGCGGGCTTCCTGAATGGCAATCTGCTCCTTGTTGGTATCAATGACGAACAGAACGCTTGGCACGTTGCCCATATCCTTGATGCCGCCAAGGTCGCGTTCCAGCCGTGCTTTCTGGCGGTCGAGTTGCAGCCGTTCCTTTTTGGTCAGGCCATGCATTCCCTCCGCTTCCATCGCCTCGAGTTCGCGCAGGCGGGCGATGGATTTGGAGATGGTCTGCCAGTTGGTGAGCATGCCACCAAGCCAGCGCGAGTTGACGAAATACTGGGCCGACTGGCGCGCCGCTTCAGCAACAACGGGCGCCGCCTGGCGTTTGGTACCCACAAAAAGCACCCGGCCACCGTCCGCAACGGTGTCAGAAACCAACTGCAGTGCCTGATACAAGAGCGGAACCGTCTGGGAAAGGTCCATGATGTGGATATTGTTGCGGGTGCCGAAGATGTATTTCTCCATCTTGGGGTTCCAGCGATGCTTTTGGTGCCCGAAATGGACACCGGCTTCAAGAAGTTGGCGAATCGAGAAATCTGGCAATGCCATTTGCGTTTGTCCTTTACCGGTTTTACCTCCACGGGGGAAACGCAACGGCTCTTGCCGCCACCGGAAGAATGCCAGGAACCGGCACCCGCCACCCGTGTGCGAATTTCGGGGCCAAGACCCCGGACGGGCGCGCTATAGCCCAATCGGTTGCGGGTGGCAAGCTTTGCCAGGCCCTTCAGGCGGAATAATGCGCAAGCCGGCGGTAACTTAGTCAAGCACGACGTCGTTAACCCCGGCAATCGACTTTATGCCCCCCGCAACATCACGGTTCAGCAGGTATTTCTCCGGCAAGCAGATTTCAAACTCACGGCTGCGGTCCTCAGAACGCACAAACACAGACACGGAGCCGTTTCCACCCGGTTGCAACAGCTTTTTCACCGGATCAAGGCACCTCTTTTCATTGACGTAAATCCTCAGATTGCGGGCAAGCACCCGCATCTGCGTTTCAATGGAACGGGCGCGCAGAAGTCTCAGCCGCACACCATCGGCCTGCGGGTCTGCCTCCACATCAAGAATGACTGACTTACCCGGCTGCAACAGTTCACCAAACTGAGCAATTTGTTCGGAAAACATCACACATTCGAAGCTGCCGGAGGGGTCGGAAAACATCATGACCGCCATTGGCGTTCCCTTGCGCGTGCGCCGGTCATTGCGCGACACGACGGTGCCGGCTATCCGGCCGGGCTGTTCGCCATCCCGCGCCCGGCATTCAAACTCAAGCCATGGCACGACTTTCTCTTTTGCGAAAAGATCGGCATACTCCTCCAGAGGGTGCCCGGAGAGATGAAACCCTATCGCTGAACGCTCACGTTCAAGCCGCTGAGTAGAGGTCCATGCGCTAAAGTTCGGATTCAGGCCGATGGGTTCGGGTTCGTTGGTGGCAAACATGTCCGAGATGCCCTCGGAACGATTTCTGGAGGCCCTTTGCGCGGCACCCAGGATAGTGTCAATTGCCTCAAAAGCCTGTTCCCGGTGGGGCACCAGACAATCGAACGCCCCGGCATGTATCAGGGCCTCGGCGGTACGCTTGTTGATAATTCTGGGGTCGATCCGGGCCGCGAAGTCCCCCAGGTCAGCAAAGCGCGTCTCCCCCCGCACGTCTACAATGTGCTGGGCAACCTGTCGCCCCACCCCTTTTACCGCACAAAGGGAATAGCGAATAACCCTGTCCTGAACATCAAACGAAACCTCGGAGGCATTCACGCACGGAGGTGCAACCTCGATTTTCAGCCGGTCGGCATCGCGTTTGAACTCGGCCAGCTTGTCGGTGTTGCCCATGTCAAGGGTCATCGAAGCCGCCAGAAACTCGCGCGGATGATTGGCCTTGAGGTAAGCGGTCTGGTAGGTGATATAGGCGTAGGGCGCGGAATGGGATTTGTTGAACCCGTACTCGGCGAACTTGGCGCAGGCGTCAAAAATCCTGTTGGCGATTTTTTCCGGCACGCCGCGTTCAACTGCCCCGCTCACGAAGCGTTCGCGCTGGGCGTCCATCTCCGACTTTATTTTCTTGCCCATGGCACGGCGCAGCAGGTCAGCTTCTGCCAGCGTGTAACCGGCCAGATCGCGCCCGATTTGCTGCACCTGCTCCTGATAGGTGATTACACCATAGGTAGACTCAAGTATGGGCTTCAGGGACGGGTGCAGATATTCAACTTCCTCCTCCCCCAGCTTGCGGGCGCAATAGGTGGGGATATTCTCCATCGGGCCGGGACGGAACAGCGCAACCAGCGCGATCAGGTCCTCGAACCGGTCGGGCTGCATCTCAACAAGGGCCCGGCGCATGCCCGCGCTTTCCACCTGGAACACCCCCACGGTGTCTCCGCCCCGCAGCATCTCAAAGCTGGGCGCATCATCAATAGGCAAGGCCTCAAGACTTAGCTCGGTGCCGTTGCGGTTGATCATCTTGATGGCACAATCAATAACCGTGAGGGTCTTGAGGCCCAGAAAGTCAAATTTGACGAGCCCGGCAGGTTCGACCCATTTCATGGAATACTGCACAACCTGCATATCCGAACGCGGATCACGATACAGCGGCACCAGTTCCTGCAAGGGACGGTCGCCGATAATGATGCCCGCTGCGTGCGTCGAGGCGTGGCGGTAAAGCCCCTCAAGATTTTGTGCAATCTTGAGCAGGTCGGCAACCGTTTCATCCTCGTCGCGCATGTTTCGAAGCTGGCGCTCCTGCTCTAGTGCCTCGGCAATGCTTACCGGTGCTGCGGGGTTGGCGGGAACCAGCTTGCAAATCCTGTCCACTTGACCGTAGGGCATCTGCAGAACCCGGCCCACGTCGCGCAAGGCCGCCCGCGCCTGCAACGATCCGAAGGTGATGATCTGGGCCACCTGCTCGCGCCCGTATCTCTTCTGGACATAGCCGATGACTTCTTCGCGCCGCTCCTGGCAAAAGTCTATGTCGAAGTCGGGCATCGACACCCGGTCCGGGTTAAGGAAGCGTTCGAACAAAAGCTGATACTTCAGGGGATCGAGATCCGTAATGGTCAGGACGTAGGCGACCAGCGAACCCGCCCCTGAACCCCGCCCCGGCCCTACCGGTATCTGCTGGGACTTCGCCCATTTGATGAAATCCGCGACAATGAGAAAATACCCCGGATATTTCATGTCCTCAATGACCTTGAGTTCGAAGGCCAGTCGCTCATCATAGTCTTCGCGCGTGTACCCCTCGGCCAGACCTGTCGCCGCCAGCCGGCGTTCCAGCCCCTCCTTTGCCTGCCGGACGAGTTCCGCCGCCTCCTCCCGCTGCGCCTGCTCTTCGCTGGCACCGGGTGCAACAGAAAAACTGGGCAGAATGGGATCCCGCGTCCGCGGCCTGAAACTGACCTGCCTGGCAATGGCAACACTGTTTTCGAGCGCCTCGGGGAGATCGGCAAAGAGCGTCTGCATTTCCTTGCGCGTCTTGAAATAGTGCTCAGGCGTCAGCTTGCGGCGTTTGGTTTGAGCCAGAACCGAACCCTGCGCGATGGCAAGCAGGGCATCATGCGCTTCATAGTCAGACTTTTGTGCAAAATACGGCTCATTGGTGGCAACAAGCGCCACGCCATGGGTGTAGGCGAAACCCACAAGCTCGGCTTCCACCCGCGCCTCGGATTCCAGCCCGTGACGCTGAAGCTCGATATAAAGGCTCTTGCCAAAAAGACCGTGCAAGAAAGCCAGGCGCGCTCTGGCATAGTCCCCCAGTCCGTCGGCAAAAAGCGGATCGACTGCCCCCTCGGGGCCTCCGCTGAGGCAAATCAGGCCATCAACTGCGCCCCTGGCCAGCCATGACTGGTGCAGCACCGCCACTCCGTCCTCGTTATCAAGATAGGCTCTTGAAATGAGACTGGACATGTTCGCAAAGCCCTTCTCATCGCAGGCAATGAGAACAATGGCATTTTTGCCCCGCTCCGTGCGCTCGGCAGGCAATTTCGTCTGGTCCTCAAACGCCACGGGGATTTCACATGAGATTATTGGCTGCACGCCGTTCTCAGATGCCTTCTCGGAAAACTCAAGCGCACCGAACAGGTTGGCGGTGTCGGCAATGGCCAGCGCGGGCTGACTGTCTTTGACAGCCAACTCAAGCAATCTGGCAATCGGCAGCGCCCCTTCAAGCAGCGAATAGGCCGAATGCACATGAAGATGGATAAAACCAGGGCCGCCCATAAATTTCCTTTCCCCCGGCCCACATTACACCGCCCGGGGAAAGAACCAACGGGATTGGGAGAATTTACACAGGCGGTTTAGCCAAGTCATCCCCGATTCGCCGCCCGGCTTCAGATGGAATGCCTCATGCCAGCGCTCTGAGCAGATCGACCCACAACAGCGCAGTGACAGTAAAAGCGCTCAGGGAAACAAATGCCAGAATATCCTTGATAAAATCAACCATCATACCCTCCGCGTGTTTGTGTATTGTTCTTGTATGTTCTTTTTTTGTTCCTGTACAGCAACTTCACCATGTGGCGAGTGATTTGGGTTAAAATTTCCTTACAGCTTGATGGGGACCACCCGTCCTTCTTTCAAGGTGACGACACGGTCGGCGCGTTTGGCCAGCGCGTGGTCGTGGGTGGCGATAACCGCGCTGGAATTGTGCTCGCGGATAAGCGCAACAAGCGCTTCAAACACCAGGCCGGAAGTTTCCGGGTCAAGATTTCCGGTAGGCTCGTCAGCCAGAATAACCTTGGGAGCGTTGGCGGCGGCCCGGGCGATGGCCACGCGCTGCTGCTCGCCCCCGGAAAGTTCGCTGGGTTTATGGCTGGCTCGTTCATACACCCCAAGGGACCTGAGCAAAACAAGTGCCCGGGCTTCGGCTGAGGTCTTGTCCACCCCCGCAATCATCTGGGGAACGGCAACATTTTCAACTGCGCTGAACTCGGGCAACAGATGATGGAACTGATAAACAAAGCCCACCGAAGTCCGCCGCAACATGGTGCGGGCCCGGTCCGATAATGTAGAGGTTGCCTGACCACAAATACTGATTTCCCCGGCCTGGGGCCGTTCAAGCAGTCCGCCCAGATGCAGAAGTGTGGATTTGCCCGCCCCCGAAGGGGCCACAAGCGCCACCAGTTCACCGGCGCTGACCGACAGATCGGCGTTCTTGAGAATCATCAGTTTCCTGTCGCCCTCATCATAGGCATAGGCAACGCCGGAGAAACAAAGGCTGGGCTTACTCATAGCGCAGCGCCTCCACAGGATCATATTGCGCGGCACGCAGGGCGGGATAAAGTGTGGCCAGAAAAGTGAGCAGCAGCGAAAAACCAATGACTACACTCACCTCAACCGGGTCGATACGGGTTGGCAGTGCCGAGAGAAAAAACACCTCCGGTGGAAAAATCGTTATGCCGAAGAGGTCGGAAAACCAGACCCTGAGCGTTTCCGCGTTTATTGCCAGTATCAGGCCAAGCACCGCGCCAATCAGGGTTCCCAGGAAACCGATTGCTGTACCCGTGATGCAGAATATGCGCATGACCGCGCCCCGCGTGGCTCCCATGGTGCGCAAAATGGCGATGTCGGAGGCCTTGTCTTTTACCAGCATCACCAGCGAAGAGATGATGTTGAACGCTGCAACCACCACGATCATCGACAGAATGGTGAACATCACAACCCGCTCCACCTGCAACGCGGAAAAAAATGTCGCGTTGCGCTCCTGCCAGTCGGTCAGGATAATGGGCCGTTCGATCTGTTCATAGATGCGCTCGCGCATGGGACCGGTGGCATCGGGGTCTTCGATAAACAATTCAAAGACCGAGGCTTCATAAACACGTTCATAGGCCGCATCAATCTGCTCGTCCGTGGCATCCAGCGGCAAGGGGTCAACGCCGGGGCGCAGCACATCCTCAAACAATTTGAAATAGGTCTGGGCCGGCCTTATGGGCATATAGACATAAAAGCTGTCGAACTCGACCATGCCAAGATTGAAGATGACGTTGACCGGATAGGAGCGGATCTGAGGCGTGGTGCCAAAGGGAGTTGTTGAACCGTTGGGATTGACCAGAGTTATGGCGTCCCCAAGGGAAACCCCAAGTTTCTGGGCCAGCCGGACTCCGATGGCAACGCCGCCTGCCTCATCCCACTGGTCCCACCCGCCAAAATGGGACGCCTGAGCCAGAAACGGCAGTTTCTGGATGGTGGCGAAATCCATGCCACGCACGGTAACACCCGAAGAATCGCCCCGGCCCGTGGCAAGGGCTTGCCCTTCGACAAAGGCAATGGCGGTCAGGACCCCCTCCACCTCTTCGAGTTCTACGACCAGTTCCTCGTAGTCGGTGAACGCAGTCTGGATCGGGAACCCGGTGAAGTGTCCGTTCAGCCCGAGAATTTTGGTCAGCAGTTCGGTGCGAAACCCGTTCATCACCGACATGACAACAATCAGGGTTGCAACCCCTATTGCAACCCCGCTCAGGGTCAGCCCGGCAATGACGGAAATAAAGGTGTCGCGGCGGCGCGAACGCAGGTAGCGCCAGGCGAACATCCACTCGAAGCGGGCAAACGGAACCGAACCGTTTTTCTTTTCGGTTTTCGCAGCGGGATTCAAATCTTGTCCCGCCGTTCCGGTTTAATCAGCGCCGAGAGGCGGGCGGCGGCCCCCTCGAGCGGAACGCTCTCGCGCTCGCCGGTTCTGCGATGTTTGATTTCAGCTTCGCCGGATTTGACCCCGCGCGGTCCGATGATGAGCTGGAAAGGGATGCCGATCAGGTCGGCGGTGGAAAACTTGGCCCCTGCCCCCTCGGACGTGTCATCGTAAAGCACGTCAATTCCGCCATTGTTCAACTGCGCATAAAGACTTTCACATACATCGTCACAGCTGCCCTCACCAGATTTCAGATTGAGCAGAGCCACCTCGAAGGGCGCAACACTAACCGGCCACTTGATACCGTCTTCATCGTGAAACGCTTCAATAAGCGCAGGAACAATGCGGGTAAGCCCGATGCCATAGGAGCCGCTGTGAACCGCTACCTCTTTGCCATCAGGCCCGGTTACTTGGGCATTCAGCGCCTCTGAATATTTGGTGCCGAAATAAAACACCTGCCCCACCTCGATGCCGCGCGCCGCAACACGTTTGTCTTGTGGCACATCGCGCTCGAACTCCTCCATGTCGATCATGTCCTCGGTCGCCGCATAGAGCGAAGTCCAGTCATCCACGATGGGCGAAAGATCCCCCTCATAGTCAACGTCAATCGGGGGAATTGCTTTTTCGAGCATGTCCGCATGGCAGAACACCCCGCTTTCCCCGGTGTCGGCCAGCACGATGAACTCGTGGCTGAGGTCGCCCCCGATGGGACCGGTCTCCGCTTTCATCGGAATGGCGGTCAGTCCCATGCGAAAATAGGTGCGCAGGTAGGAGACGAACATCTTGTAATAGGTGCGCCGCGCCTCTTGCTTGTTCAGATCGAACGAATAGGCATCCTTCATCAGAAATTCGCGGGAGCGCATGGTGCCAAAGCGCGGGCGGATCTCATCACGGAATTTCCACTGTATGTGATACAGGTTGAGCGGCAATTGCTTGTAGGAGCGCACCGACTTGCGAAAAATGTCGGTAATCACTTCTTCATTGGTGGGACCGAACAGCATATCCCTATCATGGCGGTCCTTGATACGCAGCATTTCCCTGCCATACGCATCATAACGGCCGCTCTCGCGCCACAGGTCGGCCGGCTGGATGGTGGGCATGAGCATTTCAATTGCTCCGGCCCGGTTCTGCTCTTCTTCAATGATGGCCTGAACCTTGCGCAACACCTTGTAGCCGAGCGGCAGCCAGGCATAAAGGC
>DROE01000259.1 GCA_011322005.1 Devosia sp. | reverse complement strand
GCGAAATGATAAATCACCTGGAGAAAAAGGGTCTTTTGGAACGCGACCAGGACCCCGATGACGGGCGCCGGACGCTCGTCTGGTTGTCCACGGAGGGCCGGGATGCACTGAGCTTGTCGCGAGCGGTTCTTGACACGAAGCGCATCACAACTGCAGCGGCAAGGATGAGGCCACAGAAAGGGCGGAGCTTGCGGCGCTGTTTGAGAAATTGACAACAAGCCTGACAAAAAAAGGAGACTGAAATGACCCGGAAATGTCAAAGCTGCGGCATGGCGATCGAAGGCGGAACCTACTGTAATCATTGCGTCGACGAGAATGGGGACCTGCAGAAATTTGAACCTCGCTTTGAGCGTATGGTTCAATGGCAGTTGCGCCGCGGCAGTTCGCGCGATGATGCCGAGCGGGAAGCAATTGCCCATATGGCGAACATGCCCGCCTGGGCGACGCACCCCGAAGTCAAGAGGAGGCTTGCAAATCAGGAGCAGCAGGAGTGAGCTAAAAATTTGCCCCCAAATGCTTGCCTACGGTTTCCACGTCCTTGTCGCCGCGCCCTGAAAGGCACAGGACTATGGATTGTCCTTTTTCCATGGTCGGTGCCAGTTTCATCACCTGCGCCAACCCGTGAGCGCTTTCCAGCGCCGGCAGGATGCCCTCCAGTTCCGCACAGAGCTGAAACGCTTCAAGCGCTTCCCTGTCGGTTATGGGCACATAAGTGACCCGCCCGGTGTTCTTGAGGAAAGAGTGTTCCGGCCCCACACCGGGATAATCCAGTCCGGCGGAAATCGAGTGGCCCTCCAATATCTGGCCGTCTTCATCCTGAAGCAGATAGGTGCGGTTGCCGTGCAGAACTCCGGGACGCCCCCCGGTCATTGAAGCGGCGTGACCGTTTTCAACCTCAAGACCATGGCCACCGGCCTCGGCTCCGTAGAGCGCCACCTCCGGCTCGTCCAGAAACTCATGGAAGGTGCCGATAGCGTTGGATCCGCCCCCGATGCAGGCGACCAGCGCATCTGGAAGTCCGCCCGCTTTTTTGGCGAACTGTTCGCGGATTTCAGTGCCGATGACCGACTGGAAATCGCGCACCATCTCGGGGTAGGGGTGGGGACCGGCGGCGGTGCCGATCAGGTAATAGGTGTCATCGACATTGCTCACCCAGTCGCGCAAGGCCTCGTTCATGGCGTCTTTGAGCGTGCCCGCCCCGGCAGTCACCGGCTTGACCTCGGCCCCCAATAGTTTCATGCGAAAGACGTTGGGTGCCTGGCGTTCCACATCGGTTGCGCCCATATAGATGACGCATTTCATGCCGAAGCGCGCGCACACCGTGGCGGTCGCCACCCCGTGCTGCCCGGCCCCGGTTTCAGCGATAATTCTGCTGCGGCCCATACGCTTGGCCAGCAATATCTGCCCCAGGCAATTGTTGAGCTTGTGGGAGCCGGTATGGTTGAGTTCCTCACGCTTGAAATAGATATCGGCCCCGCCCAGATGTGCGCTCATGCGCTCGGCAAAATAGAGCGGGGAGGGCCGCCCGGTATAATGCGCGTTCAACTCGCCAAGCTCTTTCTGATAGGTGGGGTCGGATTTGGCTTGCGCATAGGCTTCTTCCAGCTCCAGAATGAGCGGCATCAGGGTTTCCGCGACAAACCGGCCCCCAAAAATGCCGAAGCGCCCGTCTTCATCGGGTCCGTTTCTCAGATTGT
>DROE01000258.1 GCA_011322005.1 Devosia sp. | reverse complement strand
GAACTCCCATGTCGCACAACAGCTTTGGACATCTGTTTCGTTTTACCACCTGGGGAGAAAGCCATGGGCCCGCCCTTGGCGTGGTCATTGACGGCTGCCCGCCCAACCTGCCCATCAGCGCTGAAATCATCCAGCATGACCTGGACCGGCGCCGGCCGGGCCAGTCCCGTTTCACAACCCAGCGCCGCGAGGACGACAAGGTCGCCATCCTCTCCGGCACTTTTGAGGACGAAAGAACCGGCGGTCTTAAAACTACCGGCACCCCCATGGCGCTGGAAATCCACAACACCGACCAGCGCTCAAAAGACTATTCTGACATCCGAGACAAGTACCGCCCTGGCCACGCCGACTATACCTATCACCAGAAATACGGCATCCGTGACTATCGCGGAGGAGGGCGCTCCTCGGCCCGCGAAACAGCAGCAAGAGTTGCTGCGGGCGCAGTGGCAAAACTGGTCATTCCCGGTGTAAAAATTCGTGCCTCCCTGGTGCAAATGGGCCCCCACAAAATTGACTATGAGAATTTTGACTGGGATGAAGTTGAGAAAAATCCTCTGTTCTGCGCCGACAGAATTGCCGCCGAAAAATGGGCGGAATATCTCGACGAAATCCGCAAAGGCGGCAACTCGGTCGGAGCGATAATCGAGGTGGTTGCGACCGGCGTTCCCCCCGGCTGGGGCGCTCCGGTTTATGGCAAACTGAGCGCCGATCTGGCAGCGGCCATGATGAGCATCAACGCGGTGAAATATGTCGAAATCGGAGCCGGTATGGAGGCGGCCTCCCTGACCGGTACCGACAATGCCGACGAGATGCGCGCCGGCGAAAGCGCCCCCTATTTCACCTCCAACAATGCAGGTGGAATTCTGGGCGGAATATCCAATGGTGATCCGGTGGTGGTGCGCTTTGCTGTCAAGCCCACCTCCTCAATTCTGACGCCGCGCCAGAGCGTGACCACCTCCAATGAGGATACGGAGATTGTCACCAAAGGACGCCATGACCCTTGCGTCGGTATCCGCGCCGTGCCCATCGGCGAGGCCATGATGGCCGTTGTGCTGGCCGACCATTTTCTGCGTCATCGCGGCCAGACCGGACGCGAAGGCCCAGTGGGATTTTAGGCAATTTGTGGCAGAATCATGATTCAACGCATGAACAAGTTGAATCAAAACATTATCAATGATTGCAGTAAGTTACAGAGACAAGCGGAATCAGTTTGCCTGATGCCGCAGCCGGGTTGAAATTGCCCGATTGTGGCGAAAATCAGGCAGCCAGCAGGCGGCGTATCTTGGCCAGTGCCGTCTCGCGGTTTTCCTCGTAGACAATAGTGCCGAGGAAATTTCCGTCCCCGTCAATCATCAGAACGCTTGCCGTGTGATTGACCAGATAGTCGGCGACCCCGGGGTCTTCAACCTTCTCTGAGAAAACGCCAAAGGCGGCCTTGGCCGCCTCGACCTGCTCAAGGGTTCCGGTAAGCCCGATGACCGGAGAACCAAAAATTGAAACATATTCTTTCATGTTTTCCAGCGTGTCGCGTTCGGGGTCAACCGAGACAAAAATTATCCGCAAATCGCTCTCGTCCAGCCCAAGTTCGGCGCGCCATCCGGTGGTCTCGGCCAGCGTTGTCGGGCAGACATCCGGGCAGAAGGTATAACCGAAAAAAACAAGGCTTGGCACCCCGGCAAGGTCGCGCTCGGTGAAGCTGCCCCCGGCGGTGGATTGCAGGGTAAACTCACCACCAAAACCTGTGGCGGTTTGTTGGGTCAAACCGATGAGATAAAAGATTGTCGCCGCGGCACCGGTGACCAGAACCATCGCCCACAGGATGAGTCGCAATCGCTGCATGGTGGATGTTCCTATTCGTCCAGTGGCACAGTGCCGGTCGGCTCACCGGCCTTGGACAATGTGATTTTTTCGATACGGGTTTCGGCCGCCTTGAGCTGGGCCTCGCAATGGGCCTTGAGCGCTTCGCCACGCTCATAGATGGCGATGGATTCCTGCAACGGTGCTTCGCCGCTTTCCAGCTTGGCCACAATCTGCTCAAGCTCGCTTAACGCCGCTTCAAAGCTGAGAGAAGAAATTTCGCTTGCGGTTTTGTTCGGCAAATCGCCCGTCCTTGTTCTGTGCTGTTTCCAGGTTGTTTTGTTTTTATCCGCCCGGTCCCAGCGTCCCGTCCTGAAGCATTGTCACGTGACTGGTTACGCCACTAGCCAGCCCTGTCAGATCATATCCGCCCTCAAGCAGGGAAACAATTCGATTTGCACATTTTTGCCCGGCAACGTCCATAATTTTTCCCGTCACCCAGGCAAAGTCATTGTCCACCCAGTCCAGATTGGCCAGCGGGTCGCGGTGGTGGGCGTCAAACCCGGCCGAGACAAAAATGAAGTCCGGTGAAAAATCCGCCAAAGCCGGAAGCAGGCGATCATTATAGGCCTCGCGCATGGCCTCCCCGCCAGTATTGGCTGAAAGGGGCGCGTTGAAGATGTTGCCCACCCCGGTTTCGTTCAGTGCTCCGGTTCCCGGGAATAGCGGCATCTGGTGACTTGAGAGGTAGGCGACGTCTTTGTCGTCCTTGAAAATGTCCTGGGTGCCATTGCCGTGATGCACATCAAAGTCGACGATGGCGATGCGCTCGGCGCCATACATCTGCTGGGCAAGCCGGGCCATGATGGCAACGGTGTTGAGCAGGCAAAAGCCCATCGGGCGATTTATTTCGGCATGATGGCCGGGCGGACGGATGGCGCAAAAGGCATTGTCCGCTTCCCCCAGAGCAACAGCGGCCAGAGCCCGCATGCCCGCTCCAAGGGCGCTGGAAGCGGCGTCAAGAGAACCGGCGGAGACGAATGTGTCCCCGTCAATCTGGGCGATTCCCTCGGCGGGGCGGGCATCCTGAACTTTTTTGAGCACATCCTCTGTGTGCACCACAGAGGCCAGAGAAAGGTCGGCACTCTGTGATGTTTCGCGCATCAGTTGCGAAAAGCGCGGAAGCGCCAGCGCGCTCATTACCGCATCAATCCGCTCCGGGCGCTCCGGGTGGCCCTTGGGCGCGATGTGGGAAGTCCCTTCGGGCTGAGATACAAGCAGTGTGGTTATATTGGTTTACTCCTTTAACCCGGCTCGACACCGAGCCATCCCTGAGCCTTGTTCTTGACGTGGCCCCAAGCGCTTGTCAAACAGCGCCCATGAGCAGTGCCATGACCATGAAATTCCAAAATCCCGTCAGTTTTGCCTCGGCTGTCAACCTGCTCAAAAGCGGTGAAGTTTGTGCCTTTCCAACCGAAACCGTTTACGGACTGGGGGCGAATGCCGGTGATGCGCAGGCGGTGTTGAAAATATTTCAGACCAAAGAGCGTCCGCGCTTTAACCCCCTTATTGTTCATTGTGCGGATATGGGCATGGCCGAAGAAATTGCCATATTCTCGTCCACGGCCAGACATCTGGCAACTCTGTGGCCCGGCGCACTTACTCTGGTGTTGCCAAAGCGCAGCAACGCAAAAATCTGCGGCCTCGTCAGCGCGGGCCTTGACACGGTTGGCGTGCGGGTTCCCGCCCACCCGCTGGCGCAAAAGCTCATCAGGGCTGTGGGCTTGCCCCTTGCCGCCCCTTCCGCCAATCCCTCGGGCCGACTGTCGCCCACTTCAGTCGGACAGGTGCGTCGCGCCTTTGCCGACAAAGTTGCGGTGCTCGAAGGGGGGGAGTGTTCCGCTGGCGTAGAATCAACAATTCTTGGTGTCGAGGGGCAGCGTGTTGTGCAACTGCGCAGCGGCGCGCTCACGCGCGAAGAAATAGAAATGCATCTGGGCAGGGAAATTGCTATTGCGCGGTCCGGCGCACCCGTTTCCGCACCGGGCATGATGGCCTCCCACTATGCACCGAACGCAAAAATCAGGCTGAACGCAACCGGTGCAAAGGCCGGGGAGGCCTTTCTTGGCTTTGGCGATGTGAGCGGTTCCGGCCCGATGGCAAAAAACCTCTCCCCCGCGGGTGATTTGGCCGAGGCTGCACGAAACCTGTTCGCCCATCTGCATGAACTGGACGCCATGGGCGCAAACCTGATTGCCGTTGCCCCCATACCCAAAACCGGTCTGGGAGAGGCAATCAACGACCGTCTGTTGCGTGCTGCCGCGCCCAGAAAATGAGCTGACGGACTATTTGCCCTTGCCTTTCGGATTGCGAACCTTGTAGGGCTTTTGTTCGCGCCAGAACCGCATCAGGCTCTCCAGGTCCGGGTCGCCATCTTTGGGCAGGACAATGCGCAGATTGACCAGCAGGTCGCCCGTACCCTGAAACCCCTTGCCCTTGAGGCGCAGCGCCTTGGATGTGTCAACGCTGGCAGGAATGTTCAACTCCACAGGCCCGCCCAGCGTCGGAACGCGTATTTTTGCCCCCAGCACTGCCTCATAAAGCGTTATGGGAACATCAACCCTGAGGTCTTTTCCGTCGCGCCTGAACTGCGGGTGGCGCTTGAACTTTACCGTAATCAGCGCATCACCCGGCTCCCCGCCTACCGGAGAGGGCTGTCCCTGACCCTTGAGACGGATTTGCTGGCCCTCCTGCACCCCGGCGGGCAGTTTGACGTTCAGCGTGCGTCCGCTGGTCAGTTTCAGGGGAACGGTTGCCCCCTTGTGTGCCTGCTCCAGCGTCACCAGAACCGGCGCGGTGAAATCCTTGCCTCTGGTGGATGTTCCCCGCTGACCGGCAGCGGTAAACGGGTCCCATCCACCAACCCTGGGCTCGGCGGTTCGCGGGCCCCGGCTTGCAGCACCAAAACCCCCCATGAATTCTTTTAGAATATCCTCTGCGTTTACGCTCCCTTGCGTCCGTGCCTGCCCCCCCCGCATCCCGGAAAAGTCAAAGCCCCCCATTTTGGGGTTCCCCTCGGCATCAATTTCGCCGCGGTCATATTGCGCCTTGCGTTCCCTGTCGGACAAAAAATCATAGGCCGACGAAGCCTTGGCAAACTTGGCCTCGGCTTTGGGATCATCTTTGTTGCGGTCAGGATGAAACTTCTTTGCCAGCCTGCGATAGGCGGACTTGATCTCCTTATCGCTGGCCGATTTCTGAACGCCCAGAATCTTGTACGGATCTGTCATATGTGCACCAAAATCTTGTGGTTGTCAGTCCACTCTTTCACCGGCATATATGGCGAGCGTACCCGCTCTTGTCCAGCAGCAGGGAGTTAGTTTATGCCAATTGGTGCCTGGATGTGGTGTGAGGGATTACCGGTTCGACCCGGGAAACTCATCTTTGTATACAATAGGGACCGGCTTTATGGTCAAAGCGGACAAATTGACAACCAGCCTGTTTGATGACCTCTGCGTGCAAAAGCCCGACCCCATGGAGCTGTTTGCCCAGTGGCTCGAACAGGCGCGCAAGAGCGAGGTCAATGATGCCAATGCCATGGTTCTGGCAACCGTTGACGCTGATGGCATGCCCGATTGTCGTATCATGTTGCTCAACGGTTTTGGCCCGGACGGATTTGTTTTTTACACCAATACCCTGAGCGCCAAGGGCAGCCAGCTTGCCGCAAACCCCAAAGCTGCAATTTTGTTCCATTGGAAATCCTCGCGCCGGCAGGTGCGGGTGCGTGGTATGGCCCACAAGATTTCAGACCAACTGGCAGATGCCTATTTCCAGTCCCGTCCGCGTGGCTCGCGGATTGGGGCCCATGCATCGTTTCAGTCGCAACCGCTGGCGAACAGAGACGAATTGGAGACGCGCGTAAAAGAACTTACCGAACAGTTTGACGGTGAGGAAGTTCCGCGTCCCGCCCATTGGACCGGATATGAAATTCTGCCTCTATATATCGAGTTCTGGCAGGATGGAGAGTTCCGTCTACACGACCGGTTCGTCTATCGGCGGGAAAGTTCCAAGGACAAATGGAAAGCGGAGCGGCTCAATCCATGAATGGAATATTAAAGGCTGCCCGCTTTAAAAAATCGGATGCTCTCCGCCATGGCTGAGCAAGCGACAGCAAGTTTTATCGGCTCGAGGTGGCGCCTGGCTGGCATATTGATTTCTGGTTATATCCTCATGCTGCCGACGCTTGGGATTTACCGGTTCTGGCAGGTAACCCAAAAGCGGCGTTTTTATTGGTCCCACACCGAAATTGATGGCGATGGCCTGGAATATACAGGCACCGCCATTCAGTTACTGGTCGGATTTTTGTTCGCTCTGGCGATTTTCCTGCCCCTGTACGGATTTTTCTTTTACCTCTCGACCCAATCCCCCGAAGCCCTTGTCTATGGCTATACAGGCGCAGCGCTGCTTTTGTTTTTTCTTTCCGGTTATGCCATTTATCGCGCCCGGCGGTTTCGCCTGACCCGCACGCTGTGGCGCGGTATTCGATTTCACCAGTCCGGCAGCGCCTGGGCCTACGCGTTTCGACGTATTCTGTGGTTTGCCGTGACCGTCGCAACTGCTGGCCTTGCCTATCCTTTCATGGCGGCAAGCCTGTGGAAATACCGCTACAACAACACCTGGTACGGGGACCGGCGGTTCAGTTTTGAGGGGTCATGGCGCACCATCGCAGCGCCCTTTTATGTCGTCTATTTTCTGGTTGCGGGGCTGACAGTCGCAATAACAATCGCTGTCTCCACCGGTTCCGGACTGGAATTGGGTTCGCAGCAAATTTCATCAGAGGCGCTTGTTGGTATTTTGTCTGTCGCTCTGGCAATCATCGTCCTCTTTTCATACTTTTATCTGCTCTCCCGCTTCACTTCGAGGCTGTTGTCCAAAGTCACGGCCGGTGCGGCCAGTCTCAAAGTACGGGTCAGGGCGCGCTCATTGTTCTGGCAGTATTTCTTTTATGCGTTGCTGGTTTTGTTTGCGGTGACCGCTTTCCTGCTGGCTGTTGGCTTTGTGTTGCAGGGTGTACTGGAGCCCATGCTGGCCGACCAGGAAATTGAATTGAGCGAAATTTTGCAGGTCGGCTGGTATAATCTGGTGATGCTCGGATTGCTTTATCTGGCGTTTATGGCCCTGCTAACCGTTCTGTCCGAAACCATATTGGGATTGGGGTTCTGGCGGCTTGTGGCCCGGGGAACGATTGTGGAAAATTCTGACAGCCTGAAAAGTGTCCGTGCCGGCGGTGAGGAATCACCGCTTGCCGGCGAGGGTCTTGCCGATGCCCTGAATGTGGGAGGCTATTGATGCAGCTCTTTGGCACCTATTATGACGGGCTGACCGCAGACCCGCGCGCGGTGTCGTGTACCATTCAGGGGACGGAAGCATCGGGTTTTCTTGAGGTCACCGACCTTGAGCTTGACCACATGGTGGCCCATTGGCCTCAGGACAGCCTGCTTCCGGTGCCCGGCAGAAAAGGCGAGCTGCGGCTGGCTTCGAGCAGAGCGCCCGCAGGCGCGCGAATTGTGTTTGCTGACCGGGAAACCGCCGCCAGAGCCCGGCGGGAATTGCCTGTTCTGGCCCGCCATCGCAAACGCCACACAGGGCGTCAGTTCAGAGTTATCGGGCTGTCCACCATGGCAATGGCCTCCGTCGTTCTGGCCTACATTTATGGAATACCCCTGCTTGCCGGCCAGATTGTCGGCCTGATACCTCCTGACATGGAAACCCGCTTTGGTGACAAGGTGGTTATCCAGATGGCCAGTGCCCTTGAAGATACCGGGGGGCTCAGGCAGTGCGACCCCGATCCCGAAAGCCTGGCCAATCAGGCCATTGGGCGTTTCACCCGGGCAGCGCTGGAGGGAACCGATGCGCCCTTTGATGTCAGTGTTCAGGTTGTGGCCAACAAGATTCCCAACGCCTTTGCCTTGCCCGGGGGAAGAGCGTTCTATTTTCAAGGGCTTCTGGACAAAACGGAATCCGCCGATGAATTTGCCGGTGTAATGGCCCATGAAATCGGCCACGTCGTGCATCGCGATGGTATGCAACAGCTTATTGCGACAGCGGGAACTGGCCTGCTTGTCGGTTTTGTTCTGGGAGATATAACAGGTTTGTCCGTTGCCGGAACCGTCGGTGCCGCCCTGATTAACACCAGCTTTTCACGTGATGCGGAACGCCAGGCCGACCGTTTTGCCCTCGAGGTTGCCAAACGACGCGCTTTCCAGCCCACCGGGCTTGCCGACCTTTTGGAACGGGTTTCAAAAGATGATGCCAGCGCCCAGATTTTTGCCCTGCTCAGCACCCATCCCCTCACTCAGGAACGGCGCGCGGCGCTGGAAGGCATCAGCCCTATGGCGGTTGCAACGGTTCCCGCCTTCAGCCAGGAAGAGTGGCAGGCCATAAAAGCCATGTGTTTGGGCTCAGGGGCCGGTAAGAGCAAGAACAAGAACAAGGCCATCCGCGGCGACTAAACTTATTTGACTGCCATACTGCACCCGTTCGGGTCAGTCAGCTTGTCGGAGTATTTATGCGTATTCTCATTCGAACTTCAAAATGGGCCATCTGGTCGCGTAGATTTGGCAGCTTCGCGCTGCCGCTGCTGGTGATTCCCATCTGGATGCATCGCAATCAGATGTTGCCCAGTGAAACGTTCCATACCATCCTGGCAGTGGCAGTCGGCATAGCCCTTCTGGCGGTGTTCCTTGGTCTGGGGGCCTATGTTCGCTTGTGGCAGACGGGAGACAGGGGCTGGGGTCGGGCAACCCTGGGCCTTTTTCTGGGGCTGTTGTGCCTTTCACCTTTTGCTTATGGCATAAGCCTTGCGATGCGCTATCCCGCAATTTCTGACATCTCGACCAAAGCCAGCCCGCCTTTGCGCCTGATGGTGAAGCCTCAAGAGGTGCCGCCGGTACCCGCTCCTTCCCCCGAGGAAATTCTGGGGGCATTCCCCAACGCCGTCAGCCGGACATACAAGCTGAATTCGAACCAGGTTTTCAAACTGGTCGAGGAACTTGTCGGTGCCCGCGGCTGGGAGATCCGTGCACGCAGTGCCCCGGCCTCTATTCGCTCCGACGGGCAAATCAACGCCATGGCCACCACTTTCTTTGGCTGGCGCGATGAAGTGGTTGTTCGTATCGGCCAGATTGGAACGGGTACGAGAGTTGACATGCGCTCAACTTCGCTCATCGGTGCTCATGACCTAGGGCGCAATGGCACGCGCATCGAATCTTTTCTGCTGGAGCTGGATGAACTGGTATCCGAGAAAAACCGGGAGGAAGTTGTCTTAGATGACCCCCATGAGGAACCCACGGGCCAATAGGGTCTCCGACCCTATTTCCGCTTGGTGAGAGACAGGCGCATTCCGCCCAGCAGCGACCGCCGGATGATCAGGTCACCCTCTTTCTCAAGCAACTCCACATGTGCCATCACCGTCATACGCGCCGCAATGCGGATTTTTATGCCCACCCGGGGGTAGAGCCTGTCCACGACTTCGCCGACACTGGACGCGCCCGCCGCCACGGCATCAAGGATTTGCTGGTTTCTCAGCAAACGGTGCATTTTGAGGGCGCGGGCAAAGTCCCGCCCGTTTGTTCCGTCTCTGTAGGCGGGTATTGCATCTCCGTGCCCGGGCAAATAGTGGGTCCATCGTGCTTCAATCAGCCGGTCCAGCGAACCCAGATACTTGCGCATACTCCCATCAGGAGTGGCGACGAGTGTCGAATTCCATCCCATCACGTGATCCCCTGAAAACAGATAGGGGGCACCCGCCACGCCAAAGCAAAGATGGTTGGCGCAGTGGCCCGGTGTGCCGACCACCTCAATTTCTGTGGTACCGGCCTTTATTATATCGCCATCCGCAAGCACCCTGTCAGGAACCAGGTCCCAATCGCAGGCTTTTTGAAGCTTATTGACTTCAAGCAGGCGTTTGGGGCGGGAAAGCCGATGTCTGCCTCCAAACCACAAAGGCGCTCTGCATTCGTCCGCAAGGATTCTGGCAAGGGCGGAATGGTCCCTGTGGGTATGGGTTACAAGAACGGCAACGACTTTTTTTCCCCCGATTACGCGCAGAAGTGCGCTGAGGTGGCTATTATCGGAAGGGCCGGGGTCGATAACAAAAATCTCATCTTCCCCTACCAGATAGGAATTGGTGCCGGTGAATGTATAAACGCTGGCATTGGGCGCGGTAAGACGCACAATTCCCAGCCCAACCGGGACCGGCGTGCCGGGCTTTGCATCAAATTGAGTGTTAAACGAGGGTGGTGAGGCTATCGAAGGCATTGCATAAACAGGGGGCCACGGAGTAGAAGGCGTTTGGAAAACAACTTGATTTGCAGGTTTATTGACAGAAAGGCTCCGCGATGGCGACCTCATTATCAAACAATCATACCCCACTGGCCATAGCACACCTCCCCCAGGAGGGCGTGAAACGCTGGGCCGTTTTGTTCCTGCTGGCTCTGTCTGGTTCTGTTGTGCTCTGGGTTTCAGCCAAAACCAGCATTCCCTTTTACCCGGTGCCCATGACTTTGCAGACGCTTGCCATTCTGCTGATTGCTGCGGCCTATGGTTTCCGGCTCGGGCTGGCAACAATATCTCTCTATCTTCTTGAAGGGGCTTTTGGCCTGCCGGTCTTTACCTCAACCCCTGAGCGTGGCATTGGCCTGGCCTATATGATGGGCCCCACAGCGGGCTATCTGCTTGGATTCGTGGTGGCGACGGGACTGGTGGGCTGGTTTGCTGAACGCGGGGCGGGCAATTCACCGCTCAGGCTCTTTGTGGTGATGGCTGTTGCAGCAGCCTCAATCCTGGCATTGGGCTTCGCCTATCTTGCCAGCCTCATCGGTGCACAAGCTGCCTTCAATGCCGGTGTGCTGCCCTTCATTCTTGGCGATGCGCTAAAAGTCGCCATTGCCGCCCTGCTGGTGCCCGCCGCTACTCGTTTGCTCAGACGATAGGCGGAACTTAGACGGATAAGAAACAAAAAAAGCCGCCCCACGAGGCGGCTTTTCAATGTTGGTCGGAGTAGCAGGATTCGAACCTGCGACCCCCACGTTCCGAACATGGTACGCTACCAGACTGCGCTATACTCCGTAACCGACATGATGCCGACAATATAGAACGGCTGCCGATTTCTTTCAAGCGTTCAAAGCCATGCAATCCGTGTTGCCTGCCATGAAGTTTCGGTGTAGGAGACCACCGCGAATGGGGCGTAGCCAAGTGGTAAGGCACCGGTTTTTGGTATCGGCATTCGCAGGTTCGATCCCTGCCGCCCCAGCCATTTGCAACAGTTGGTAATTCTTTACCTGATGCCTTCCGATTTCCCGAATGTTCGCTATTTTGTTGACGTTTTTACCATGTGTGTTATAGTAATAGCACACTAACAGAGTGGTGCGCATGAAAACGTGGAACGATACACAACCCATCTTCATCCAGATCCGGCAGATCATCATCGATCTGATTCTGAGGGGTGAAGGCAAAGATGATGAGGCGTTGCCATCGGTGCGCCAGATCTCCGCGGAGCTTTCCGTAAATCCGCTAACCGTGACCAAAGCCTACCAGTCGCTGGTGGAGTTGGGCGTAATTGAAAAGAGAAGAGGACTGGGAATGTTCCTGACCCCCAAGGCGCGCGAGAAACTCCTGCGCCACGAACGAGAAAAATTTCTCTCACAGGAGTGGCCGCGCATCGTGGCGCAAATCAAATCCCTTGAACTGAACATTGCCGACCTGGTGTCTGAAGCAGAAGGAGGCAAGTCCGATGACAGCAACTAGAAATATTGTTGAAGTGAAGGGCCTGAGCAAGAAGTTCGGTGCAATGGAAGTATTGCATGACATTGATTTTTCAATTCCGCAGGGTCGAATTTACGGTCTTATCGGCCATAACGGAGCGGGAAAAACCACAGCTATCAATGCGCTTCTCGGCCTTACCGATTATCAGGGTTCGGTGCGCGTTCTTGGCCTTGAACCCTATCAGAACCGGGCAGACCTGATGCGTGATGTTGCATTCATTTCTGATGTTGCAAGCCTGCCAAGGTTTTTGAAGGTTTCAGAGTTGCTGGATTTGCTTGAAGGCATCCACCCCAATTTCTCCCAAAGCCGGGCGCTGGAACTGCTGGAGGGAACCGACATTCGCCTCGGCACGACAATAAAGGCGCTCTCAAAGGGCATGCTCGCCCAGCTACATCTGGCAACCGTTATGGCCATTGACGCCAAACTTCTGGTGCTCGATGAGCCAACCCTGGGGCTGGATATTACGTTTCGCAAGAAGTTTTACCGCCGCCTTCTTGAAGACTATATGAATGAAGACCGTTCAATTCTGATTACCACCCACCAGGTAGATGAGATTGAGTTCCTGCTTTCAGACCTGATTTTCATCCGTCAGGGAAAAATCGTGCTGGATGCCAGCATGCAGGATATTGCGCAGCGCTATGTTCAGGTTTCGGTCAGGGAGGAAAATATCGAAGATGCCGGGAAGAAAAACCCGATATATCTGACCAAGGTTCTGGGCCAGAGCATCATGATTTTTGACGGCCTGCCCGAAGACGAAGCGGGCGAACTTGGCACAACAGCCACCCCCTCGGTCAGTGACTTGTTTGTTGCCCTCATGGAACCAGAGTCAGCCGGAATTGGAGCACTGCAATGAGCGCCGTCATGAGCCTTCTCAAAAAGGAATATATCGAACACAAGGCCGCTTTTCTCTATGTGCCCGGCATTCTGATTTTGCTTCTTTTGCTCGCCTTTTCCACGGCCGTGTGGCGCAATGGCGCAAACCTGCACCTGATGAACGGTGCCAGTGAGATGGGGTTGCCACTGGGCGGAATTGACATTTTTAATGTTCTTTATGCCATGTCCATACTTGGCTGGACGGCTTATCTCACGCTGATGCTGTTTTTCTTCTTCGCCAGCAGCTTCAGTTCGGACCGCAAAAACAACGCCTTGTTGTTCTGGAAATCCCTGCCCGTCTCCGACCTCAACATCATGGGAGCAAAAACGCTCGCCGGGCTGACTGTGTTTCCAATTGTCATACTGATCTGGTCGTTTGTCGGCGCGGTTGTCGGATTTGTTGCCATCAGCCTGGCTTCGCTTGTCAGTCCGGTCATTGGGCAACTGAATTCGGGAATCAACATCTGGACGACCCTGAATCTGGAAGTTTCGGCTGTAATTTTCATGGTGGTCACTCTGCTTTGGTACACACCCCTGTTTGCCTTTGTCGGGTTTTTGGGCACGCTCGTGCGCTCATGGGCGGTGCCGTCGTTTATTCTGATTTTGGTGATGCTGTCAGGTTTGGAAGCCATTGTTGTATTTGGTGACGACGGCCCCATCTCCCGACTTCTGGACCAGCGTTTCAATGCTCCGTTCAAATCCCTTGAAAGTGTAATGCCCGGAGTGGGTAACGGCATGCCTGAAAGCATTCACTCGATCGTTTCGGTCGGCAATTTCGTGCCCGCCTATCTGGCTCAACTCGATTGGCTGGGTATGGTGCTGGGCTGGCTCGTTGCCGGACTTTTTATCTATCTGGCCAGCGAATATCGCCGTCGGCGGCTGGCAGCCTGAAGCACGACCAGGTGCTCCTCCCCCAAAATAAAAGAACTGGCGGGCCGCGGCCCGCCATTTTTGTGAGCGGGACACTTTTTGATGAACGCTCTCTGAATGAGCCTCTCAGTATCGGTTCAATCGCCAGGAGCTACAACAGGGTCAGAATTGGAACACCAACCCGGGATTTAGCAAAATGAACAGCGCCCTGAAAAACCTGATTGTCGCCGCCTCTGCCGGATTTGTCATCGTTGCCGCCGCAGCGTTAGCCGTCACCCCGGCAATGGCCGCTGGAACCAAGGGGTATGACGTGGGCATTGTCGGCAAAGTTGTCGGCGTTGAATGGTGGGACACGCTCAATGTGCGCCTGTGGCCCGCTTCTTACTCCAGAAAAATTGCCGAACTGACCCCCGACACTCTGGTTTATGTGGAGCGCTGCATCAAGGTCGCGCATTCCTCGGACTGGTGCAAGGTTGGCCGCGACACCACCTATGGCTGGGTAAACTCCCGTTATCTGGCTCCCGCTCAATAGATATTGACTTTCTGCCTGGCGTCCTCCAACAGCCATTGACTTTACCCCGCTTTTGTTTTCCCTCATCGGGTAAAACCAAGCGGGGATTTTTTTAGTGATGGCCAATCCGGTTCTGGCGGAAGCGACAAGGGGAAACTGGATTGAAAACCGGCACCGCGGCGCTTTTTGTGTGAGTGATGCTTCGGGGAAGATCATCGCCTCCATCGGTGATGTCAGCCATGGGGTTTTCCCGCGCTCGGCGATAAAATCCATGCAGGCGCTGGCTCTGTTCCGTTCCGGCGCGGCGGAAAAATTCGACCTTGAGCCTCAATCCATCGCCATTGCCTGCGCCTCCCATCTGGGGGAAGAGGGCCACATAGAGGTGGTGCGGGAAACGCTTGAAAAAATCGGCTGCGCTGAGGCCGACCTTGAGTGCGGCATTCATCCGCCCTCCCACCGGGCAACAAGAAACGCGATGCGCGAAGCAGGGATTGCTCCGGGCGCCATCCACAACAATTGTTCGGGCAAACATGCCGGCATGCTGGCGGTGGCGCGGGCGCTGGGCGCGCCCATAAAAGGCTATATCGAAGGCGACCACCCGGTGCAAAAGCTGGTGCGCGCTTGCGTAGAGGACCTGATGGGCACTGCACTGACAACGGGCAAATGCGGCACCGATGGTTGCTCGATTCCTACGTGGGCCGCGCCCTTGCATTCCATTGCCAGGGGTTTTGCGCGCATGAGCACCGGCTCCGGGCTGGCGCCCGAAGACAAAAGCGCCACGCAGGCGATCGTCAGCGCCGCCACGACCCACCCGTTTCTGGTCGGTGGCAGCGAGGCGTTTGACAGCGAGGCCATGAAATTGTTCGGCTCCCGCCTGATGAGCAAGGGCGGGGCTGAGGGGGTCTTTTGCGGCGCTATTGTCGAGCGGGGCTGGGGCTACGCCTTGAAATGCGACGATGGCAACATGGCCGCCGCCGAAACCATGGTTGCAGCGTTGTTGCTCGGGGTTGCTGAGCCGGACGAAAAACAGCGGGCCTTTCTGGAGGGCAGGTGCAAAAAAACCATCCGCAACTGGCGCAAGTTTGATGTGGGAACGGTTTTTGCGACCAAAGCGGCAATGCCGAAAGTTCAGAACTGAACCACAGAATTGTTGGAGAGCATGATGTGGGGGAAACGCGCCGCGTCCGCCACAAGGTCGGTGCTGATAATGTCGCGCCAGGCAATTCCGGCAAGGGCCGCGAGTTCGGAATCGGCAATCAGATTGTTTGATATTTTGGCCGGACCTGCACCCTCGGCAACACTTACACCAATTCCCACCAGCGTTTGCCGGATGACATTGTTGGAGACCAGCACATTGCGCAGGTAGGGCCCCCATCCGGCTGAAATTCCGATGCCGGGCACATTTTCCACCACATTGCCGCTCACCGCCGTGTCGGCTTCGGCAAAAATGCCTATCGGCCGCGTTCTGGGGTTGGTGGGGGAAAATGCCATGATATTGCGCACGATATTGCCTGAGCAAACCGCCAGACGCCCGCCATCGTTGAAATTTGTTATCGAGATGCCGCGCGCTGCGCCGTCGATGATGTTGTTGCTGATAATCGAGCCGGAAAATGCAAACTCGGAAAATATCGCCACTTCCGAGGAATTGATGCACTGATTGCCCGAGATAATCGTATCGTTGGTGGCGTTGGCACGCACGGCGGAAAAAGCACATTCCTCAATCACATTGTCAGAGACAATAACCCGGTCGGCCCGGAAGATATTCACGCCGTTTCCGTTTTGCCCGTCCCCTTCATCGGACCCGATGTCCGAAATCCGGTTGTTGATGACGATGGTGCCGTCCGCTCCGCCCTCGCTGCGCCAGACCCGGATGCCGCCGTTTCCGCAAGAATGGATATTGTTGCCGTCCAACAGCATGCCGACACTGTTTTGCAGATGGATGCCCGACTGCCGACAAGTGCTGATTTCACAGTTTACGATGCGCCCGGAACAGGAGTTCAGAACCAGCCCGTTATTGTTTGCATTGCCTATTGTGCATTGGAAGATATTGAGTGAAGTGCATTCCTGAAAAGCCACAACGGCCTCCCGGCGGCTCGCGCCAAGGCCCCTCCCGTCAAAACTCAGCCCTTCCAGTGAGATGAAGGACTTTCCGCGGGCACCCATAACCGGCGTACCATCGGCAGCTTCAAGAATTGTTGCCCCGGCAACGCCGAAAACCTTCAAATTCGATGGCAGTTCTATACCAGAAACCCTATAGCGTCCGGCGGGCAGGAACAGGGGCAGGCCAGCCTTGATTGCCTTGCCAATAGCGGCCGTCAATTGTTCGGACTGGTCGAACGCCTGATTTGGCACAAGACCCAGATCAATGCCATTGAGCGCAACGGAGGTTGTTTGCGCCAGAATTCCTGTGGGAAGGCTCGCTGAGGCCAATGCAAAGCCGACAATCATGCGGCGGCGCCTGATTTTCATTATATCAACCCGGAATTAGTTGCCATCCGTCCAACTATAGATGACTGGACCGGCCGGATGCCATAAAACTCGATGGAACTGGTAAATCTCAAAAGAAGAAGGGGAGGGAGATTTCAGGAGCGGAATTCAGATTTTTCGGAAACGAACAGCAGTTCCGGTAGCGGTGACCATAATCATCGCGCCGCGCCCGCCAATGGTTTCATAGTCAAAGGTAATGCCCACCACCCCGTCCGCACCCAGCAATTGCGCCCGGTCCATAACCTCGGTAAGCGTGGCTTCGCGCGCCTTGCCCAGAACCTCTTCATAGGTGCCCGAACGCCCCCCAACATAGTCGGTTACGGTCGCCATGACGTCGCGCACGACATTGGCCCCCGAGATGGTTTCCCCGGTGACTATTCCCAGATAGTCGGTGATTTCAAATCCCTGCAACGTGTCTGTTGTGCTGACAATCATGTCGTTGTGTCCCGTTTCTGCCCACCCGAATTCCTCATATAGGAATGCCCGGCCTCAGCACCAAGCCTTTTGGGGTGGCTGGGGGGCAATTTGCGCGTCCCCGGAGGTTATTGACCTTGTGGCCATATGCAACCCGAAGCTATAAGGCCTGAAACGAAACCGGAGTGCGCCACCAATGCTGATTGACGATTCTGTCTATCTGGGAACAAGTACCGACCCCGAATATCTCGCCCTGAAATATGCCAATCGCCACGGGCTGATTACCGGGGCGACGGGAACGGGAAAAACCGTCAGCCTGCAAATCCTGGCCGAAGGGTTTTCCAATGCCGGGGTTCCGGTTTTTTGCGCTGATGTAAAGGGTGACCTTTCCGGCATCGCGGTGAAAGGGGAGCCAAGGGACTTCCTGGCCAAGCGCGCCGCGGACATCGGTTTTGACGATTACGAGTTTGACAGTTTCCCCACCATATTCTGGGACCTGTTCGGGCGCCAGGGCCACCCCATCCGCACCACGGTTTCCGAGATGGGTCCCTTGCTGTTTGCCCGCATGCTTGACCTGAATGACACCCAGGAAGGCGTGCTCAATATCGCCTTCAAGGTGGCCGACGACGAGGGGCTGCTGTTGCTCGACCTCAAGGATTTGCGGGCGCTGCTCATAGAAATAGGCAAAGATGCCAAGGCGATTTCGATGACCTATGGCAACGTGTCCACCGCTTCCATCGGGGCCATACAACGTGGATTGCTGGTTCTGGAACAACAAAGCGGAGACCTGTTTTTTGGCGAGCGCGCCCTGGACATCAAGGACCTGATGCGTACCGATACCGACGGGCGCGGCTATATTTCCGTGTTGGCGGCGGACGAGTTGATGATGTCGCCGCGACTATATTCAACGTTTCTGCTGTGGCTGCTCTCGGAGTTGTTCGAGGAACTGCCCGAGGTTGGCAACCCGGACAAGCCTGAACTTGTATTCTTTTTTGATGAAGCGCACCTTTTGTTTGATGAAGCACCAAAAATATTGCTGCAAAAGATCGAACAGGTAGTAAAACTGGTACGCTCCAAGGGGGTCGGCGTTTTTTTCGTAACGCAAAACCCCGCCGACATGCCCGATGCGGTGCTGGCCCAGTTGGGCAATCGCGTGCAACACGCTTTGCGCGCCTATACGCCAAGAGAACAAAAGGCCGTACGCGCCGCCGCCGAAACCTTTCGCCCCAACCCCGACTTTGACACCAAAGAGGTCATTACTCAGCTGGGTGTGGGCGAAGCGCTGGTTTCCACCCTTGAATCAAAAGGCGTGCCCTCCATGGTCGGGCGCACCATGATGCGTCCGCCCTCTTCGCGCCTTGGCCCGATTTTGCCCGGCGAGCGCAAGAAAGTGATTGCCCAAAGCCCGGTGAGCGGGCTTTATGACGAAATTATCGACCGGGATTCCGCCTTTGAAGTGCTCAGGCGGCGTGCCCAGACCAACCGCCTCGAAGAAGAAAGGGCGCGACCCACACCGAGCAATAACCGCTCCTCCAGCCGTCAGTCGGTGACCGAGACCGCCGCCAAACAACTGGCCCGTACGCTGGCCCGCGAACTGGGAAATTCATTGGTCCGGGGCATTCTGGGCAGCCTCAGGCGGGGCCGATGAGCAATTCCGAACAGCTGACGCTGGCAATTTTTGCTTCCGACCAGGGACCGGGGGACGCGGAGCGCTCTTCCCTGATGTCACAAACCGGTGCGCTGCTGGCAAAGAAGGGGGCAAAACTCATTTGTCTGGCGCAGGACGGGCAAATGCCCCTGCCGGCAATCACCAGCGCCCGTACCGCCGGGGGCGATGTGGCACTGGTTGCGGACAATGGTTTTGTCATCCCCAGAGCGCTGGACGGAATTTCGGTTGAACGCATCGCTGAAAAAAAAGATCGCCTGAACCGCCTGGCTGAGATGGCCGATTGTTTTGTCGGACTTCCCGGCTCACTGGCCTCGGCCACCAGTCTTTATTTCAGTGTTGCCGAACTGGGGGCCAGCAAACCCATCGTTTTATTGAACCACAACAACGCCTTTGAGATTATTCGTGGAATTTCCGTTGATGTGTTTGCCCACAGCTTCCCCAAGGCCCACAAATCCGTGCAGTTTGCTGAAACGGTTGAAGACGTGTGGACAAAAATCACCCGCCTGACCGGGTAAACGGCCTATGCGGGATGCAGGTTGTCTTTATTCCGGCTGCCAAAAAGCGGGACGACATTACCCGAATAGGGGCCTTCTCTCCTTAAGGGGCGGGAGCGACCGGAATGCGCCGTGCGTCGGCGCGCGCTGACGCCGTCTCTGCTATCCCCTATTCCGAGCCGGGCGACAACGCGCTCCCTTAGAAAGAGCGGCGACATCGGTTTGACAAGCACCTCATCAACACCGGCAAACTTGCAGCTCAGCTTTATTTCCCGGCTGATATGATCGGCAAGCACAACCAGCTGGTAGCGGCGGGAGGGCAGGGTCTTGCGAAGAATTGCCACCAGTTCAGCCATCGAACCGGTCTCAAGCACATAGTCGGAAACGATAAGGTCAACCGGCAATAGCCGCATATGGGAGACAAGTGCCTCAATTCCTGCAAACTGCTGAACGCGCAGGCCTTCTGTCTGCTCGAGCATCATCGCAAATATTGAGCCTAAAGCCGGACTGGCGGTTATGATTGCGATGGACTTCCTGTGAGAAATCACCTCACCCCTCCTTATGGTTAACAAAGTGTTAACATGAAGGAGCGGCATCGAGAAGGGTTTCAGATCAGATAGTGGCCCGGTTTATTCAAAAAATCCGACCACCGATGGTGGCCGGATATTCCGGATGGTTAAATCCAACAGCAGGTCAGGAAGCGGCTTCAAAAAGCTCAGCCACATATTCCCAGTTCACCATATGATCGAAGAAGGCCTCGAGATATTTCGGGCGCGCGTTGCGATAGTCAATGTAATAGGAATGTTCCCATACATCGACGCCAAGCAGCGGTACGCCACCATGAACGAGCGGGTTTTCCCCGTTTGGAGTTTTGGTGACTTCCAGCCTGCCCCCCTTAAGCGTCAACCAGGCCCAGCCTGAACCGAACTGTGTTGTGCCCGCGGCAATAAAAGCGTCACGGAACGCGGCGACACTGCCCAGATCGGCATTGATCTTTGCTTCAAGATCGCCCGGAATGGCACCACCACCGTCGGGCTTCATCCAGTTCCAGAAGTGCAGATGGTTGTAGTGCTGGGCTGCATTATTGAACAGACCGGCATTGGTACCAAACGAGCCTCTGACCACCTCTTCGAGGCTCTTGCCTTCAAGGCCCGACCCCTCAAGCAGCTTGTTGCCGTTGGTCACATAGGCCTGATGG
>DROE01000257.1 GCA_011322005.1 Devosia sp. | reverse complement strand
GGCCCAGCCCCCCGGCAAAGCTCATCATGTTCTGCTCTGCCATGCCCATGGACAAAAACCGCTCCGGGTGCCGGTCCCGAAACCCGTCAATCTCGCATGACGATGTAAGGTCTGCCGACAGGCACAGAACATCGGGGTTGGCTAGGGCGTGTCTTTCAAAAGCCGCCGCATAGGGTCTGGTCACCATTTCAACCATCAACTCTCTCCTCAATGCCTCAGGTCTATCGGCTCAACGCCCAGGTCGGCAGCAATCGAGATGTTCATGCGGACGCGCTCCTCCTCGCTTTTGAACCGCACATAGTGCAAGCGGGGGAAACGCTCCTCAAGAATACTCATGGAGTGGAAGGGGTTGGTGCGGGCCAGGATTATCAGCGGCTTTCCCTCGTGAGGCTCTTTCACAGCATCGCGCATGGCAGAGAGATCGTGCCCGTCAATCTCCACACAGGTCGCCCCGAAACTGATAAATTTCTGACGGATGTCACCCACTTCCATCACCGAACTCATGGCTCCGTCACATTGCT
Source organism: Devosia sp. (assembly GCA_011322005.1). Classification (GTDB taxonomy): domain Bacteria; phylum Pseudomonadota; class Alphaproteobacteria; order Rhizobiales; family Devosiaceae; genus DROE01. The sequence goes on along the minus strand of DROE01000257.1, from coordinate 5,645 downwards.
GATCGTTGACGTCCATGATGGCAAAAAGACTGTCAATGCCGTGATGGGCACAAGCCTGTACAGCCTCCCAGGTCTGGCCCTCCTGCACCTCGCCATCCGACATGAAAACCCATGTACGGCCCTTTTCACCACGCTTCCTGCGCCCCCAGGCAAGACCGGCTCCGGTCGAAAGGCCAATGCCCAGCGTGCCATTATGCACTTCCATACCCGGTGAGTGCTCCGCACCGATCATTTCCACCGAAGAGCCGTCCTTGTTGAACATTTCAAGGCCCTCGGGGGCCATGCGGCCCACTTCGATCAATGTGGCATAGGCAACAAGGGCATAGTGGGCCGGAGCGATAAACAAACGGTCATAACCAGGCTCAAACGGTCCATTATAGCCGGCACCCGTATGGTAATCGGGGTTGTCGGCCGAAGGTACACCACCAAAGGGTTTGGGGATCATGGGCAGGGTCGGCTCACCCAGCTTGAGCTCTTCATTATAAAGCCATGCCAGTTGCTCGGCCGCCGAACAGGCCTGGGAGAGATAGCCGCCATTGTTGCGCATGGCGTGCTCGAACACCCTGCGACGGATGCCCAGTGCAACGTCCGCAGTTTCTTTTTCGTTTTGCATTTTGCATTTCCCTTACCCGACACAGCTTTACATATGACATAACATCTTACATATGTAAATTTTGTCAGTGTCGCAATTTTTGCTGCGCCACCACAAGAGCCAGCGCCGAAACCAGTATTATTCCCGACAACGCGTCCTTGGTATTAAAGTTCAGTCCCATCAGGTTCAGCCCGTTGGCGATCACCCCGAGAAACAATACAGCGATCACGGTACCTGGTATGTTGGGCCGCCCGCGCGGGTGCAGGGCTGCACCGATAAATACGGCGGCAATGGCGTCCAGCAGATAGGAAAATCCCGAAAGCGGGGTGAACATGCGAATGTTGGCCGAAGCGATAAGCCCGCCCACCGCCGCCGTCATTGAAGCAGCAACAAAACACAGGATCAGATATTTGTTGACCTTGAGACCGGCTACGCGGGCCGCTGAACGCTGCATGCCAAGCGCATGCACCCTTCGCCCGATTATCGAGCGCTCCATCACGATGAAATAGGCAAGCACCAGAACCGCCGCGATCACCACTTCGGTGGGAATGCCAAATACGTCGCCAACAGCCAGATCGCGGAATTCCTGGGGCATGCGCCGGTGCGAAATCGGCCCGCCCCCGTTGGTAAAGATGCGCTGCACCGACGAGCCGATGAAAAATGTGCCAAGGGTTGCAAGAAACGGGCTGACCTTCAGCCCCACGATCAGTGCGGCATTGAGAAGCCCCACAATTGCACCTCCGGAAATACCGATGAGGGCCGCCCCATACCAGCCAAACCCGTATTCCTTCATGGCGACAATGGCAAAGGCCGCGCCAAAATCCAGCGCAATGCCAACGGAAAGGTCAATGCCCCCGGTGGCCACAATAAGCGTCATCCCAAGCGCAACGATGAGCAAAATTGCCGAACCCTCGACAATGTTCATCAGATTGTCCCCGCCTAGGAACACCGGATTGACTGCGGAAAAAAAGATCACAAACGCCACAATGATAATCAAAAAACCGAAGCGGGCGATTATGGATTTAAGGGTCTGGTTCATGACTTGACCCGGCTTGAAAGAGCAGCAAGCGCCAGAACCACCAGAATCAGCGAGCCCTTGATAAGCCCGGTCCAGAACACGTTGACCCCCATGGTCTTGAAACCGATGGAAAGAGCCGCAACCAGCACCGCACCGAGCACTGCCCCCCATAGCGTTACCACCCGGCGCGGCGAAAACGCCGCTCCAAGAAAGGTGGCCAGAACCATCTCCAGCATCAGGTTGTTCTCGGTCCCTGGCGAACTGCCGGACCCGCGCGCCAGAAGAAAAAACGAGGCCAGAAAACCCGTGAAGGCTGCAATGACAAAAGCCCAGAACAAAAAATGCCCGGGCTTTAGGCCCGAAATCTCAGCCGCCTCGCAACTGCCCCCCACAGCCTGCAGGTTCAGCCCCCATTTGGTGCGATGGATGAAATGATAAAACACAAGGACCAGAGCCAGGGTAATCACCACCCCGGCTGATATGCCCAATATTTCCCCGTCCCGCAGGAAGATGATAAACGGATCATCAACATTTATCCGGCGGCTTGAAGTGACCACCTTGGTCACACCGACAACGGCGACAAACAGGGCCAGCGTGGTCAACAGCGGCGTCATGCCAAGCCGGGTGACCATCAGCCCGGCAACAATGCCAATGAACATCGCTGCCCCCAGGGCCAGTGCGATGGCAAGCAGCAGCGGGGTATCGGTGTTGGTGACAAGCTGGGCAATTATCCCGGCGCAGATGACAGCAGTTGCTGGAATGGACAGGTCAATCCCGCCCGACACCACATCATCTCCGCCCGCCATCACCACAATCGAAAGCCCCAGACACACCACAACCACCGGCACGCTCTGGTTAAGCACCAGTTGCATGGTGCCAAAGCTCATGAAGTTGGGTGCATTAAACCCGATATAGATGAGCATCCCCAGGAATATCACCAATGGAGCTGCATCAATGATCCGGCTCAGCCCTGAAGCGCCGCTTTCCGGTCTTGCGCTAGCGGGCATCGGCATGACCTTCCGCGCTGTTTTGTGTGCTCGCTCCGGTAGTCATTGCCACAAGCTGATCAATACTTAGCCCGACCGCACTTGTCTCATGGGTTATCCGCCCCCGCATCATAACCAGAACACGGTCGCACATGCCGATCAGTTCACCCGGGTCAGAGGAGGACAGCAGGATCGCTGCGCCGTTGCGGGCCAGATTTTCAATCAACTGATAGATCTCAACCTTGGCCCCCACATCAACGCCAACCGTGGGCTCATCAAGCAGAAATATGGCCGCCCTGGTCGCCAGCCAGCGCGCAAGAACTGTTTTTTGCTGATTACCCCCGCTTAACTGGCGCGAAATAATTGCCGGATTGTCAGGGCGGATATCCAGTTCTCTGATTTGTCTGCTGGCCCGTTCTCTGGCGCGATTGCGCAATTCTATTCCATAGCAGGAGACTTCCTCAAGCGAGGCCAGATTGATGTTTTCCGAAACGCTCATGTCCAGCACCAGCCCGTCGCGGCGCCGATCCCGCGGGACCAGAACCATTCCCCTGGCAACCGCGTCTGCCGGGCTTGAAAAACGGACCGGTTTACCATGCAGTGTAACCTCTCCCGTTCTTGCGGGGCGCAGGCCATAAAGCGTGTCGATCAGTTCCTCGCGCCCCGATCCGATAAGCCCGGCAATGCCGACAATCTCGCCGCTGTGAGCGCTCAGGCTTATGTCTGAAAAGTATCCGGTATCCCCCAGACCTTTAGCCTGCAACACCAGTGCGCCCCGGGTGTGGCCACTCTTGGGATAGAGCGCATCAATTTCCCGCCCCACCATGGCCTTGATGAGTTCGTTTGCGCAGTTCTCATCCACTTTGTCCAACACGGCAACGTCTCTGCCGTTACGGAACACGGTCACCCGATCACAGATATCTGTGATTTCAGAGAGGTAGTGGGAGACGTAGATTATCGCTATCCCACGATCTTTGAGGCGACGGATTGCCCTGAAAAGTTTTTCAATTTCACCGCTGGCCAGAGGGGCGGTGGGCTCGTCAAACACCACCAGACGGGCCTGATCGTCAATCAGGGCACGGGCAATTTGCACCAGTTTTCGCTCTGCGGTACCAAGGTCGCGGATGAGAATATCCCCGTTAATTTCAACGTCCAGCACATCACGAAAAAACGTCTCGGCCCGGGCGCACATCAGGCGGCGCGACAGACCCAGACGGGTAGTGATTTCCTGGCCCATGAACACCGATTCCGTGACTGTGAAGTGGGGAACCAGATGCAACTCCTGATGGATGAAGCGCACTCCGGCGGCATGAATTACTTCAGATGTAACCGGAGAAACGGGCGTGTCCTGGATACTCACCGTGCCGTCATCCGCATGATAAACCCCGGCCAGAACTTTAATGATGGTTGACTTTCCTGCGCCGTTTTCTCCGACCAGACCGTGGATTTCACCGGGCCGGACCGACAGCGAGGCAGCATCGAGCGCCACCACGCCGGGGAAGGTTTTTGCGATGTCCTGCATCAAAAGCACACTGGCGGACATTCGGAGGTGCCTTTTTCCGGGTTGTTTGATAAACGAGCCGGGGCCACAAAAAATGGCCCCGGCCAAGCGTTTTGTTCGGCTCAGCTTACAGGTTCAGCTTTTGCACAAGGCCTAGTCAAGCGTACCGTAACCCAGTTCCGCATAGACTGCCTTTGCTTCGGCCTGTCCGTTGACCGGCAGAACATCCACATAGGTCTGGGGCAGCAGGGTTTCGCCGGCAAAATACCTTGCCACATTCATGGCGGATGTGGAGCCGATCAGGTTTGGCTGCTGGGCGACATTGGCCACGAACGGGCTGCCGTCCTCAGCCATGATCTCAAGGGTTTCGGGGCCCCCGTCCAGCGCGGTAACAACGATGTCGGTACGCCCGGCCTCCTCAAGGGCCTGAACGATACCGATGGCTGGCTGATCCCAGCACCCCACATGGATGGCGTCCAGCGTGCCCTCGGGATACTGGGAGAGCAGATCAAGGGTTTGCTTGCGCGCGTCTTCGGGTGCATTGGCAAATTCCTCGGCCAGTTCGGGCTGAATGATCTCGATGCCCGGATAATCCGCCAGCACATATTTCCATAATCCGGCCCGGATGCCGCAAATACGCAACGCCCCCTCAAAGGCGTTGAACACGGCGACTTTTCCTTCACCCCCGATGGCATCGGCCATGTAACGGCCAATGGTCGTGCCCATGTAGTAATTGTCTGATGTGGTGTTGTTGACAGAGAACGGGGAGGGGTGATCCACGGTAAAAACCGGGATACCGGCATCCTGGAGCGCCTCGAATTTTGGCTCAACCGCGCCATCGCCAAGAATTGAAATCACCGCATCAACACCGGCAGCCAGCAGAATGTCGTGATTGTCGGCATGGACCTGGTTGTCGCGGCCTCCGTCAACGGCCATCACTTCCCCGCCCAGCGCTTCAACAGTCGCAACAGCGCCATTAAACGCTTCCCGGTCCCAGAAGTGCTGTGTTCCCACAACAGCGACGCCGATGCGTTTGCCTGAAAGGCTTAGGTGTTCGCCGGCAAAGGCGCTGCCGGCGAATACCACCGAAGCCAAAAGCCCCGCTATGGCAGTTTTCCTGAAAATACTCACAATAGTCCTCCTTGTTTTCGGGGTGTGCACATGGCGCCAATCCTCCAACACGCCATTGCCCCCAGATTAAGCGTTTAGATTTACATATGTCAATCTACATGTCATATGTAATACAAAGTTGTTCGGGAGAAAGCATTGCGGGACATCCTTTTGGGCGTTGATGTGGGCACCACACTGGTCAAGGCTGCAGCCTATGACAATGATGGCGCAATGATAGCCAGCCACACTGTGCCTGCTGCCAGTCGGCACCCCAGGAATACATGGTCCGAACAGGACATGGGGGAAATCTGGCACTCCGTTTGCGTGTGTCTGCGGCACCTGAGCGATAAAGTTGACACCAGGCGCATAAAGTCTCTTGGCCTGTGCGCGCAGGGGGACGGATTGTGGATGCTGGGGCCGGACGGCGAGCCAAATGGG
>DROE01000256.1 GCA_011322005.1 Devosia sp. | reverse complement strand
GCCACAGGGAGAAGATCTCTTCGGCTTCCTCAACATCCAATGCATCATAGCGGGCGATGATGTTCTTCACCTCTTCAATGCCAGGCAGGTCCCGCCACGGCAGTATGGCCACGCCGCGCTCCAGAACATCGGGGGCAAGTCCCAGGTTTTTTGCCGCCACCGTTACCCCCAGATAGTCCTGAGACGCCAGCCACTTGACGAATATCTCCTGCTTCAAGCCCAGCATGACGCATAAAGCTGCGCCAAAATGGTGCCCGTAACCAAAGCGCGAAAAACGCGCCAGTGAAGACTGATTGAGCTGGCGCCGGTCAGCAAGGGCTTTGACCTGGCTCCACGCCACCCGCCACTCGGCTGAGTTGAAGCCGGCTTTGTTGCGCATGCGGTTGAACACTACGGCATTGACCTGTTCCATGGTTGCGGGGTCAAGTTTCTTGTCACTCTGGAACAGTTTTTCCAGAACAACCGCACCGGCCGAACTGATTTTTCCGTGCAGATCTTTCCAGTCAATATCCTTGCGTCCACGAAGATTGTTTGCGACTTCGGCGTCCTTGGCAGCTTTTTCGACCAAAGCCGAGAGGGTTTCATCCCCAAGCTCTGCGTTTTCGTTGGCCACCAGCCGCGTCACGGATTCGTCGCCCCCGTGCGTGACGATGGCATCGCCAACCCGCTCGGCCACGCGGGCCCGGCCCGCAATCGCCACCCGGTGTTCTTCGGAAGCCTTGCTCACAATGTCAATCAGGTCATCATCTGACAACACGCTGGAAAACTCCAGCAGTGGCCGGGCAACCTCGAACGAATCATTGGCCAGCTTGACCACCACAGTGCCCGGCGCGCGCTCCAGCGGAGCCAGCATCCGGGCGACTTCACTGCGCCCCTCGACCTCCACCAGCTCCGCCAACTGGCACAGAACCGCGTCATACTGCTCCACCTGCTTGTCATCGCACCGGTCCCAGACAAACGTGAACAGGCGGGCCATGTTGCGAAACAACTGATCGCGTTCGCCCGTGTCACCATCATTATCCAGTGCGCGAAAATTATCGAACGCCCTGGGGTCTTTTGCAGTATCCAGCATCTTTCCCTCCGACCACTACGGATTAAGCCTGTCCGCCAGGTTGGCAGGCCCGGATGCACGCGCCCTAAAAAGCAAGACCATGATTTAATTCAATTTGGGCGACAATTTTATTCAAATTATATGTAACACCATCACAGCACGCCCCCAACCAAAAGACCCCCCGGCTCACAAAACATGAACCGGGGAGCATTCTGTCAAAATTCACGGGCGGGGCTAACCCGCATTATTGTCCAGCGCGGCCCGCACACCTGCGGCATAATCCGGGTGCACTTTTTCAAAATGGCCAAGCTGACGCTCGATGATGTTTTCGGGAACCCCGCCCATGGCCTCCGCGATATTGGAGAACAGCCGGGATTTTTGCGCATCATCGAACAGGTTGAACAAAGCCCTGACCTGCCCGTAATCATCATTTCCCTCCCGGTGATTGAAGCGCCCCGCATCGCCGGATAATGCCAGCGGCGGTTCATTATACTGAGCGTCCTCCACCGGCCCCCCCACGGAGTTGGGTTCATAATAGGCGTCGGTGACACCGCTCTGCTGACCCGTGAAGTTCATCGGGCCATCCTTGTGATAATGATGCACCGGGCACTTGGGTGCATTGACCGGCAGGGCCTCATAATGGGTGCCCAGCCGATAGCGATGGGCATCCGCATAGGAGAATATCCGCGCCTGCAACATCTTGTCCGGCGAGTGGGCGATGCCGGGCACGATGTTTGAAGGTGACAGCGCCAACTGTTCGATCTCTGCAAAATAGTTGTCAGCGTTGCGGTTAAGCTCCATGACACCGATGTCGATAGGCGGGAAATCCCCATGGGGCCAGACCTTGGTCAGATCGAACGGATTGTAGGAGGTTTTTTCCGCCTCCGCCTCGCTCATGATCTGCACCTGCATCTTCCAGCGCGGAAAATTGCCGTTTTCAATGGCGCCGAACAGCGCTTCCTGATAGCTCTCCCGGCTTTGCCCGATTACCCCGGCGGCCTCCTCATTGGTATAATGCTTGTGCCCCTGCATGGTCTTGAAGTGGAACTTCACCCAGTAGCGTTCGCCCTTTTCGTTCCACAACGAATAGGTGTGGCTGCCATAGCCGTTCATGTTCATCGGCGTTACCGGAAGGCCCCGGTCCGACATCAGGATAGTCACCTGATGCAGACTTTCGGGCGAAAGCGACCAGAAATCCCACATGGCGGTGGGTGAGCGCAAATTGGTGCGCGGATGACGTTTTTGCGTGTGGATGAAATCGGGGAACTTCATCGGATCGCGCACGAAAAATACCGGCGTGTTGTTGCCCACCAGGTCCCAGTTGCCCTCTTCGGTATAGAATTTGAGCGCAAAACCACGCACATCCCTCTCGGCGTCCGCCGCACCCGCTTCACCGGCAACGGTGGAGAACCGGGCAATCATCGGAGTAACCGCACCGGGCTGCAAAACCTTGGCCCGCGTATATTTGGAAATGTCTCCGGTGATGGTCAGCGTGCCGTGCGCACCCCAGCCTTTGGCATGTACCGTACGCTCGGGAATGCGCTCACGGTTCTGGTGCGCCAGTTTCTCTATCAATTGATAGTCCTGCATCAGCACCGGACCGCGTGGTCCCGCTGTCTGGGAATTCTGATTGTCCCCGACCGGCGCTCCCGCACTGGTCGTCAGTTGTTTCTTGTCACTCATATCGGCCTCGCTTTTTTTCGCTTGTCTGATGACCGGTTTACGCTTCTCGGTTCGATAAGGCCAATTGCATTTTCAATGGATAGTGATAAGTAATATTTATGACAATAAGTTTGAAACAGATGCGTTACGCCCTTGCCGTGGCCGACG
>DROE01000255.1 GCA_011322005.1 Devosia sp. | reverse complement strand
TCTGGCCTACGGGGATGGTTATGGAAATACCGACACCTTGCCCTTTTTTGAACACTTTTTTGCCGGCGGCGTAAAATCGGTGCGTGGATTCCGCCAAAATACCCTGGGCCCCAGGGATTCCAACAACGATCCTTTTGGCGGTAATGTGAAACTGGTCGGTGGGGCGGAATTGTTTTTCCCGGTGCCGTTTCTGGACGAAGAGTTGCGTTCGGCCTTCCGGATGGGCGTGTTCCTGGATGCGGGCAACGTCTTTGAAGATCAATTGAAGTTGGGGGAACTGCGTTATGCGGTGGGCCTGACCGCCCAGTGGTTGTCGCCCTTCGGTCCCCTGGAGGTCAGCATTGCCCAGCCTATCAATCCCAGGGCGAAGGATGACGAGCAGATGTTCCAATTTTCCTTTGGGGCAGGTTTTTGATTTGTTGTTAACCTGAGGAGTGACTTGATGTTGAAATATGTTTTTGCCGCTGTTGTTCTTTTGCTCTGCCAGCCGGTCTGGGCCGAGGAGATCAAGATCGGCTTTGTCAATGTGGCGCGGGTGCTTCAGCAGGCGCCCCAGGCGGAGAAGGCCAAGAAGCGTCTGGAGCGGGAGTTCGCCCCCAGGGACAAGCGTCTGGTCGCCATGCAGAAGGAATTACAGAAATTGGAGGAGAAGCTTGCCAGAGATGCGGCGGTGATGAGCGATTCGGAGCGGCGCAAGCTGGAGCGGGAAATCCTGGCCAAGCAGCGGGAGCTGAAACGGGCCCGGGAGGAGTTCCGTGAAGATTTCAATTTGCGGCGCAACGAGGAGCTGGGCAAATTGCAGCGACAGGTATTCGAGGCCATCAAGTCCTTGGCCAAGGAGGAAAGTTACGATCTCCTGCTGACCGACGGCGTGGTGTATGCCAGCGACAAAGTTGACGTGACCGCCAAGATCTTGAAACGTTTGCAAGATCTGGCCAAATAAGGCAAGGATGCTGGTTTGAACCTGACAATTTGGGAGAGGGCCTTTGGATATTCACAAGATTATGAGCTATCTGCCCCACCGTTATCCCTTCCTGCTGGTGGATCGGGTCGTTGAGTGTGAGCCCGGCAAGCGCCTGGTGGCGATCAAAAATGTTTCATACAACGAACCTTTCTTTCAGGGGCATTTCCCCGGTGAACCGATCATGCCCGGGGTTCTGATCATGGAGGCGCTGGCCCAGGCGACGGGGCTGCTGGCTTCAGAAAGCGCTCCTGAGGTTTTGGCGGGGAAAAATTTCATCTATTACCTGGTCGGTCTCGACAAGGCGCGCTTCAAGCGCCCGGTGGTACCGGGCGATCAGTTGCGTCTGGAAGTGGAATATCTGCGTCACAAGCGGAACATCTGGGCCTTCAGTTGTCGGGCCGAAGTGGATGGCGAGTTCGTTGCCAGTGCCGAAATCATGTGTGCCGCGGCCGAAGCCGAAGGATGAGACCGGATTGATCGCCGGGGTGGATGAGGCGGGCCGTGGTTGTTTGGTGGGTGCCGTGATTGCGGCCGCGGTCATTCTCGATCCCGACCGTCCCATTGACGGAT
>DROE01000254.1 GCA_011322005.1 Devosia sp. | reverse complement strand
GCTCTACAAGAGAATCTACCGGTTTGGAGAATTGCAACAGGTGCTGGCAACGATCGGCATCGCGTTCCTCATGATTGCCGGTGTAAACCTCGTGCTGGGGTCCACGCTCCTGCCCATCAAGGCACCCGCCTTCTTTTCCGCCTCGATTGATCTTGGCTTCCGCTCCCTGCCCGCCCACCGATTGGTGGTTATAGTTGCCGGATTGATGATTGCGGGAGGGCTGTTCTTCCTTCTGGAGCGCACCCGTTTTGGAGTGCAACTCCGCGCCGCAGTCGACAACCGGGACATGGCGGCATCACTGGGTATAAACACCGTAAAGATCTACGCGCTCACTTTTGCGCTGGGTGCCGGACTGGCCGCCTTCGGCGGCATTCTTGGCGCTGAACTTCTGCCCATCGAAGCCTATTATCCCCTGCGCTACATGGTGTTGTTTCTTGTCGTCGTCGCGGTTGGCGGCCTGGGAAGCATTGCGGGATCGTTTTTTGCTGCAATCGGCCTTGGCGTTATTGATACCGCCGCCCGCTATGTCGTGCCGGAATTTGGCACCGTTTTCTTTTTCCTGGCCATGATGGTGGTTTTAACTTTGCGGCCGCGCGGCCTTCTTGGGAGGGTTTAAGGTGAGCACCGATGCTGTAAAATCACTCTCGCTGGCCCCCTGGCGCAAACGGAGCAGCGCACGCCTGTTTTTCGATCTGGCACTGATCGGCATCGGGATTGCCGCATTCTTTGTGTTTCCCAGCAACCTGGGGTTTGTTACCCGCGTTCTCATCATGATAATTCTGGTGCTGTCGCTGGATCTTGTGATTGGATATGCAGGCATCGCAACCCTTGGTCATGCCGCCCTTTTCGGGAGTGGAGCCTATGCGGCGGGCCTGTTTGCGGTCTATGTTTCCGCCGACCCGATAACAGGTCTGGCTGTGGGTGCTGTTGCCGGAGGTATAATTGCCTTCCTCTCGGGTCTGATCCTGTTGCGCGCAACGGGTTTGACCCTGCTCATGCTCTCCGTTGCCATAGCCCAGATACTGCTGGAAATCGCCAACAAGGAGCGCCCGATAACCGGGGGGTCCGACGGGCTTCTTGGTATCGATATGGATCCGATTTTCGGCGTTTTCGCTTTCGACTTCCTGGGCAAAACCGGGTTCTGGTACGTCTTTATCGTGCTGGTGGTCGTGTTCTTCTTCCTCAAGCTCGTTGTTTCCTCGCCTTTCGGGCTTGCAGCCCGCGGCATCCATGAAAGCCCGGCCCGTATGCGCGCCATTGGCACCCCGGTATACTGGCGTCTGGTTGCAGTCTATACTCTGGCGGGTACCATCGCGGGAATTGCCGGGGCGCTCTCAGCCCAGGTTACAGAGCTTGTCAGCCTTGAAGCGCTCGGGTTCACGCTCTCCGCCGAAGCGCTGATCATGCTCATATTGGGTGGAACCGGCCGGCTGTACGGCGCCATATTTGGCACCCTCATATTCATGAGCGTCCATCACTGGGCCGCCTCTATCGACCCCTTCAACTGGCTGTTCGTAATCGGAGGGCTTGTTCTGGTCGTTGTTTTCTTCGTGCCCCACGGGTTGCTTGGTCTGCCCGCAAAGCTGCGTCAATGGACGGGGCCAAAAAGATGAACAGCGGTCTTGAGGTCAGAAATCTTCAAAAGCATTTTGGCGGCATTGTTGTTGCCAACGATATCTGCCTCGACCTCAAGCCGGGAGATCGCAAGGCGCTGATTGGGCCAAACGGCGCCGGAAAAACCACCTTTGCCAACCTGCTTACCGGCACACTGGTCCCTGAAAGGGGCTCGATCAGGCTCAACGGGGCCGACATCATGCACCTCAAGGAATCAAAGAGAGTAAGGGCTGGAGTTGCCAAGACCTTTCAGATCACCACCCTGTTCAAGGCCATGAGTGTGCGCGAAAACATCCGGCTGCCAATACTGGAACGTGAGGGGAAAAGCCTGAACTGGCTTGCTCCCTCAACCAGTTTCCCGGAGGTTGAAAGCGAAATCGGGCGATTGCTGGCCCAGTTCCGTCTTGAGTCCTTTGCCGATGTCAAGGTTCAGGATCTGGCCTATGGACAGCAAAGGCTGGTGGAGATGGCACTGACTCTGGCCCTTAAGCCCGGAATTCTAATTCTGGACGAGCCCTCCGCCGGGGTGCCGACTGGCGATGCGCATATCATAGTTGACGCAATCGAAAGGCTCCCCGAGGAACTGGCGGTATTGATTATCGAGCACGACATGAAGCTTGTGTTCCGGGTTGCCAGCAGAATTATTGTTTTGGTCAATGGTGCTGTGTTGCTTGAAGGAACCCCCGGGGAAATCGCGCACAACCAGCAGGTGCGGGACCTGTATCTGGGAGCGCGCCATGACCGCTGAAAACAAGGGAACCGTTCTCAGTCTCAAAGGTATCCGTGCCGGATATGGCGACACGCAGGTGCTCGATAACATTTCTCTTGAAGTTGAAAAGGGTG
>DROE01000253.1 GCA_011322005.1 Devosia sp. | reverse complement strand
TGCCTTCAGCCAGCAGGGTCACGGCTTTTGACCATTCGCCCGGGAGAATGATCTCGCCCGGAGCGGTGGCCACGGCGCGTACTGCCTCTGACATGCCTTCACGATCGGCGGAGCCCTTCTGTTGGATTGCCAGGGCCAGAATGAACGCGGCATCATAGGCCTGAGGCGCAAAGATTGCGGTGGGGTCCATGCCTTCGGCAGAAGCCAGCGTTGCGTAAAGCGCCGCGCCGGGAAGGTCGGGTGTGCCCGGTTTGGTGGCAATCATGCCTTCAACCGCTGCGGCGTCGATGCCGGTGAACAGGGAATCTCCCACCATGCCGTCACCACCTACAAACTGGGTGAAATCACCCGCTTCAATGGCCTGACGCAGCATGGTCTGGCCCGAACCGTCGGCATAGGCCAGAATAACCAGGTTCTGGGAACCCGAGGCTGCCAGCGAGCCAAGCTCGGCGCGATAATCGGCCTTGCCGTCCTCGTGGCCCTCAGAGACGGCAACGGTGCCGCCGGCGGCTTCATAAGCTGCGGTCAGAGAATCGGCAAAACCCTTGCCATAATCGTTGTTCACATAGGCCAGAGCAATGTCGTTGATGCCCTTGGCCAGCAGCAAGCGGGCCAGAACGGCACCCTGATAGGCATCGGATGGCGCGGTGCGGAACAACAGGTCGTTGTCGTCAACATCGGTAACCGATGGAGCGGTGGCCGAAGGCGAAATCAATACAGTGTTCCCGGGAATGCCGGCGTTGTTGGCTGCCGAAATGGTTGCGCCCGAGCACATGGGGCCGACAATGGCCGACACATTGTCGGTGTTGATCATTTTGTCGGCGGCGTTGGCAGCGGCCGTGGCATCGGCGCAGGTACTGTCACCGGTGATGACTTCAAGCGCGCCATCCAGAATGCCTCCCTGAGCGTTGACCTGATGGGCAACGAGCTTGGCCCCTTCGGCGATGGGGGGGGTCAGGCTTTCGATGGGGCCGGTAAAGCCGCCAAGAAATCCGATGGTGGCGCCCTGGGCCAGAGCCGGGCTTGCTGCACTCAATGCGCCCACAGCCATGGCAGCGAGCAATGTTGTTTTCATAATCTGCATAGGTTTCCCTCAAGTGTTTATTCGGGTTGCTCCGTCTGTGCGCGAATGCTGTTTCAAACCACAGACGGGCGACGCTTCGTTGTGCTGGGCCGGTAAGCTGGCCCGCTGGGAGTGACATTTGCATACTTTTATGGCCGGAGTCACCAGTAATTGACTATTGGGGCGTTGTGTTGCTTAACGGGGGTGCCAGACCAGATGCTGCACTCCGTGAATCTGCACTTTGAGATTGGACGAAAATGAACCGAAGCAGAACAGATCTTGTCTCCGGCGCAGGAGTTGTGGCAGGGCGGGCCATTTCAATTGTTTGGCTATGTATTGTTCTGGCACTTGGTTCGGGAGGCACCGTTCAGGCCCAGTCCCCGGCCCAAGGAGGTTCAAGCATTGTTCAGCTGACCGGCCCGTGCGGCACAAAGCCGTTGACCCTTGCGGCCATGCCCTGGCCTTCCTCTGCAGTTCTGGCTCATATTCACGCATTGATTCTTGCCCGGGAACTGGGGTGCGATGCGGAGGTAATCTCCGGTGACATGGCCTCGAGTATTTCTTCCATGTCGACCACCGGCCAACCGGCAATCGCCCCTGAAATATGGGTCACCCGGGTGGCAGCCGTCTGGAATTCGACGCTGGAAGCGGGGCGCGTACGTGCCGTTGCCCCGACATTTTCCGGTGGCGAGTTCGAGGGCTGGTACCTTCCCGCCCATGTGGCGGCCAGCGAACCTGAGTTGAACCGGGCGGATCAGCTTGCGGCCTACGGGACAAGGCTGAACGCGGCCGGGACAAAACCACAGTTCATTTCCTGCCCGGCAGACTGGGCCTGTTCGGTAATCAATGCCAACCTGCTCAGAGCGTATGGTCTTTCCGACCTGTTCGAGATTGTCGAGCCGGGCAATCGTTTCGAGATGGACACGCTGATCGCCCGGGCGGTGTCGCGGGCGCAGCCTGTCGTGTTTTACTACTGGCAGCCCAATTCCGTGCTGGCGCAGTTTGAATTCAGGGCGTTGGACATGGGTCCATATGACGCGGACAGATTTTCCTGCCTGGCAAGCCGGGATTGTTCCCTTCCCGAAGTGTCCTCGTTTGTACCCGAAACAGTTTTCATCGCGGTCTCGGACTGGGTGACGCAGGAGGCCCCGGCGGTGGTGCGCTATCTGCAACGGGCCAGCATGCCCCTTGATGAGATGAACCGGTTGCTGGCCGAGCAGGCAGAGGGCGGCAAAAGCCTTGAGGAAGTGGCGGCCCAATTTGTGCGCAACAGGCGTGACGTTTGGGGCAAATGGCTTGAGGGGATTTGAAACAAGAGTACCCCAAACTTTTTGTTCTCACATTGTTGTGAACAGCTATATTTTGAGAGAGGCCATTCTTGGAGCCTGGCGAATAGCACTTGGAGAGGCCCAAGGCCAGTAATATAACTTGCCGAGAATGGGTTCCAGGGCCTGTGTTTCTGGAAGTTGCCGGCAGAAATGAAGATATACCAATGAATAAAATCGACATACCTGACTATAATTATCAAATATGAAATGTTGCTATCGTTGTAATGGTAATATAATAGGTGCCAGGTTTTTCTTTTTTTGTTCATATATACTGTCAACATGTCGCCACGGGCTGAGATTTCCGATTTGACATGTTGCAGGGTGCAACCTAGCCTCTGAGGTTCTTTCAATTTCACCAAGGGGAACCGAAATGGTTTTCAAGTTTTCAAGAACATTTGTTTCGCTGGGTTTGGCGCTGGGGCTGGTGGCTGCGGCGCCCACAGCGGCGCAGGCGGGGAGCCATGGAGTTCCTTGTGGCACTGACAGGCTCATTGACATTGCCGAGATGAGTTGGCCTTCGGCGGCGGCACTGGCGCAGATTCATGCCATCATTCTCAAGGAGGGTTTTGGCTGCAATGTGGAGATTGTTGCCGGGGACACCGTGCCCACCTCCGCTTCCCTGCTGGCCAAGGGGACTCCGGCGATAGCGCCGGAACTGTGGACGGGAACCATTCAGGATGCCTGGGACCGGGGAGTGGCCAGTGGTGCGGTCAGTGTTGCGGGTCTGGCCATC
>DROE01000252.1 GCA_011322005.1 Devosia sp. | reverse complement strand
CTTCAACGGGAACGCCCTTGAGGCCCAGCGTTGTGGCGAACAGTCCCGCGTTCATCACTCCATCGCCCACCAGCCCGGTATCGGCCACATGGTGACAGACCAGCATGTCAAAATTGGCGGCGTAGGTGAAGGCGGCGCGCAAGAGCGCGCTGGATTGAATAGAACTGCGGCCATCGCTCAGGCACACGGCTCCCGCTTTTTTCAGCAGCCCGAACTCGGTGATTTCCTTGCCCTCCAGCCCCTTGGTTATGGCGGCGCTTGGCAATACGTTGACGATGGCTTCAGCCTGAGCCCGCCGGATGATGAAATCCACCACTGCGCCATCATCGATGGCGGGAGCTGTATCGGGCATGCACACAAAAGAGGTGACGCCACCCGAAGCGGCGGCGCTGGCGGCGCTGGCAAGGGTCTCGCGGTATTCGTGGCCGGGCTCGCCGGTGAACACCCGCATATCAATAAGGCCGGGGCTGAGCAGCATGCCTTTGGCGTCGCGGATGATCGCGCCCTCGGGCGCGCCGGGGTGCTCGCCTGTCACGCGCTCAACGATGATACCATCTTCAACAAGCAGCGCGCCGATGGCGTCAAAGTCGGTTGTCGGATCGACGATGCGGGCATTTTTGATGAGCAGGGGCTTGTTCATGGACTGGCCTCTTCCCCCTTGTTGAGCAAAGCGTCGAGCACCGCCATCCTGACGGCCACCCCCATTTCCACCTGGTCGGTGATGACCGAACGGGGACCGTCGGCAATGGCGGGGTCAATTTCAACGCCCCGGTTCATGGGGCCGGGGTGCATTATGATGGCATCGGGCTTGGCGTGGGCCAGTTTTGCCTCGTCCAGACCGTAAAAGTGATAATACTCGCGCACCGAAGGGGTCATGGTCCCGGCGGCCCGCTCGCGTTGCAGGCGCAGCATCATCACCACATCGGCGTCTTTCAGGCCCTTTTCCATGTCGGTAAAGACTTCGGTGCACAGGCTTTCTATGCCGCTGGGAAGCAGGGATCTGGGGGCTATGGCCCGCGTTCTGACGTTCATGGCTCCGAGCAAAGCCAGGTTGGAGCGGGCAACGCGGGAATTGGCGATGTCCCCGCAGATGGCGACCGTAAGTCCGGCGAGCATACCCTTGTGGCGCCTGATGGTCAGCGCATCAAGCAGGGCCTGGGTGGGGTGCTCGTGGGGACCGTCCCCGGCGTTGATTACCGAACAGCCCACTTTTTGCGACAATAGTTCCACCGCTCCGGCGGAAGCGTGGCGCACAACGATAACGTCGGGCTGCATGGCGTTCAGGGTCGTGGCGGTATCAATCAGGGTTTCGCCCTTGTTCACCGATGAGGTCTTGACCGACATGTTGACGACCAGCGCGCCAAGGCGTTTTCCGGCAATTTCAAAAGAGGCTTGCGTGCGGGTGGAACTCTCAAAAAACAGGTTTATCTGGGTTTTGCCGGTTAGACTGGGCAATGTTTTCCTGGGCTGGCGCGATATGGGGACCATGGCCTCGGCCCGGTCAAGCAGGTTGAGAATATCAAACTGGTTGAGTTCGGAAATACCCAGCAGATGGCGATGCAAAAAGGGGGGAGGGGCGCCGGAAGGTCCGGCGGGCATGGGGGCAGGGTTTTGGCTCTGCTTGTCGGGCATTTCGCTCCATAGGCGCTATTTTTAAGGGGTCTATCCAAAAAGGGGGCTTGTGCAAAGGGCCTGCCGGATTAATCCCCCGCAAAAAGCGGCAGCGGCTCACATGGCATAGGCCATGGCCAGCCATATGATGAGGGGCAGGGTGATGAACGAGGCGATGACCTGTGCCGTCGAAGTGGCGGCATAGAGTTCGGCATCCCCGCCCATGGTGCGGGCCAGTACATAACCGTTGACCGCAGTGGGCACGGAGGCGGCGATTATCATTATTACCAGTTGCATGCCGGTGACGTTGAAAACAAACGAAAGGCCCAGCGCCAGCACCGGCGTCACCAGCAGACGCAAGAAGCTGGCCAGCACCACCTCGCGACCGGAATGGCGCATGGCCTGCCAACTCAGGCCCGCGCCCATGGCCAGGAGGGAAATGCCCAGAGCACCGCGCCCGAGCAAGTCCAGTGTGGTGAAAAGCGGGTCGGGCAATTTGTAGCCAGTCACCTTGGCAATAATTCCAATGGAAATGCCCCAGATCAGCGGGTTACGCAAAAGCGCACCGATTATGATCCGTGCCGTTGGCCTGCCGGTTCCGGCATAAGCGGTCAGCACCAGAATATTGATGACGTTGAGCCAGGGCACCATGGCCACAAAAGCAATGGCCAGAATGGCCACGCCGGTTGCACCGAACAGTTTGTCGACAATGGCCAGCGCCACAAAACCGTGCCAGCGGGTTGCGGTCTGGAAAATGGTGGTGAAAGCAGGGCCGTTCACATTCAGGGTTCTTTTCAGCGGCCTGTGCATCAGCCAGACCAGAAGGCTCATGAGGACAACCATGACGAACAGTGCCAGGGCAAAGGCGGAAAGTTCGCCAAAGGAAAAGTCGGCCGTGGCCAGTGTTGTAATCAGCAGGGCGGGGAACAGAAGCCAGAAGGTCACCAGTTCGATGCCCCGCCATTGTTCGGACGGCACAATGCCCGATTTGCGCAAGACAAAGCCAAAGGCGATGAGGGAGAATATGGGCAAAAGAGAGGTAAACGCGGTGAGCATTTTTTGGTTTTGTCCAGAAGGGGGTGAAAAGGACTTTTCAGGTCCCGAGACGGTCGAGCGCACCCTGAAGAATGAAACTGGCGGCGAGCTTGTCCACCACTTCGGCGCGTTTTGCGCGCGAAATATCGGCCTCAAGCAATGTACGGGTTACGGCACTGGTTGACAATCTTTCGTCCCAAAAGGCGATTGGCAGAGCTGTTTTGCCGGAGAGATTGCGGGCAAAGGCCCGGGCCGACTGCGCGCGGGGACCTTCGCTTGCATCCATGTTCAGGGGCAGACCCAACACGATGCCCTTGATATTGTTCTTAGTGATAATCTCCAGCAGCCGTTCTGCATCCTGGGTGAATTTTTTGCGCTTGATGGTTTCGAGGGGGGTTGCGCTCAGGCGCAGGCTATCGGAAATGGCAACTCCGATGGTCTTGGTGCCAAGGTCCAGCCCCATCAGGGAGCCGGAGGCGGGCAGGTCGGCCAGCGGGTTGTGGTCATTTTCAGGTTGTAAGGTCATGGTACGGCCCATATCAGGGATAGTGTGAACCGTCACGGGCAAAATCACCAGTTGCACAGGGACAGCGGGGGCTGTAACAAACAAAAAGTTTGAAACGCTTCACCTGTGCGAAGTGTCCGGGGCTTCCCCAAATAAATTTTCAAGGAGCGCGCCATGTCGGTTGACACCGATACAGTAAAACGCATCGGGCATCTGGCCCGCATAAGGGTTGAGGAACAAGATCTGGATTCGCTGGCCGATGAACTCAACAATATTCTGGGATTTGTCGAGCAACTCAACGAGGTGGATGTTGAAGGAGTAATGCCTATGACCTCGGTCATCCCTATGCGCCAACGCCTGCGCCCCGACCAGGTCAATGATGGTGGATATGCCCCAAAAATTGTTGCCAATGCTCCCCTGAGCGAGGACAATTTTTTCATGGTCCCCAAAGTGGTGGAGTAGGCCTTCATGCCGGCAGAATGAAAGAACTTGAACTTGACTGATTTGACCCGACTAAGCCTTGCGGCGACCCGAGAGGGATTGAAAAACAGGGATTTCACTTCGCTTGAGGTGACGGATGCCTATCTTGGCGCTATCGAGGCGGCGAACCCAAAGCTCAACGCCTTTATCAGCGTTGAAGCCGAGCAGGCGCGCCAGATGGCGTCTGCCAGTGACAAAAAACTGGCGGAGGGCGCAGCGCGCGCGCTTGAAGGTATACCCTTGGGCATCAAGGACCTGTTTGCAACCAGGGGCACTCACACCCAGGCGGGAAGCCACATTCTTGATGGCTTTCTGCCCGAGTATGAAAGCACGGTCACCGCCAATCTGTGGAGTGACGGGGCGGTGATGCTGGGCAAGCTCAACATGGATGAGTTTGCCATGGGCTCCTCCAACGAAAGCTCGTATTTCGGGCCGGTGGTCAACCCGTGGCGGTCACAAGGGGCGACGGATGCGCTGGTGCCCGGCGGCTCCTCGGGCGGTTCGGCGGCGGCGGTCTCAAGCTGGCTGTGCGCCGGGGCAACGGCAACCGACACCGGTGGTTCGATCCGACAGCCGGCGGCCTTTACCGGCACCGTTGGCGTCAAGCCAACCTATGGCCGCTGCTCGCGCTGGGGCATTGTGGCCTTTGCCTCCTCGCTGGACCAGGCCGGACCGATAACCCGCACGGTCGAGGACGCCGCCCTTTTGCTGACCTCCATGGCCGGGTTTGACAAAAAAGACAGCACCAGCGTTGACATGACGGTGCCCGATTTTGCCGCTGCCGTCAGCCGCGGAGTCAAGGGGCTGAAAATCGGTATTCCGCGCGAATACCGCATGGAGGGCATGCCCGAAGAAATAGAAACCCTGTGGCAGCAGGGCATCGAGTGGATGAAGGACGAGGGGGCCGTCATCACCGATATTTCCCTGCCGCATACAAAATATGCGCTTCCCGCCTATTATATCGTGGCGCCAGCCGAGGCTTCGTCCAACCTTGCCCGTTATGACGGGGTAAAATACGGGCTTCGGGTGCCAGGGGATACCATCGACGAAATGTATGAGTTGACGCGCGCCGCCGGATTTGGCGATGAGGTCAAGCGCCGGGTGATGATTGGCACCTATGTGCTCTCGGCCGGATATTATGACGCCTACTATGTCAGGGCGCAAAAGGTCAGGACCCTCATCAAGCAGGACTTTGAAAAAGTCTTTGCCCAGGGGGTGGACGCCATTCTGACCCCGGCAACGCCCTCGGCGGCATTTGGCATTGGCGACAAGGAAATGGCCGCCGACCCGGTGAAAATGTATCTCAATGACATTTTCACCGTGACGGTAAACATGGCCGGTCTACCCGGCATCGCGGTGCCTGCGGGCAAGGACAGTGCCGGTCTGCCGCTGGGGTTGCAGCTTATCGGCAAGCCGTTTGACGAAGAAACCCTGTTTGCCGCCGGACGGGTGATTGAACGGGCCACGAGCGATGATTTCAGTCCGGAAAAATGGTGGTAACAATGGGCACCAACCTTGTTTTCAGCCTGAAGCAGAGCAAGCCGCCTGCGGGCATGGACAAAACCATGCAGGCGCTGTGGTGGGCCAAAAAGGGCGGGTTCGCCGTCGGTCCCGAATGGGAGCAGGCCCATCTTTTGTGCCAGCACGGGGAGGGCAAGCCCGAGTTCGACCTTATCCATGCGCTGCTGCACTGGATAGAGGGCGATATGGGCAATGCCGATTTCTGGTATCACCGGGCCGGGCAGAAGCGCACAAAACCAAGCGTTGCCGAAGAATGGCAGCATCTTGTGGAGCGTTTCGGGGGGGAGACGACATGAGCAAGAAATCTCCCGCCGCCTGTCAGAGCAAAGAAGATGTGCGCTCCGAAATCGACCGCATCGACCTCAAACTGATTGAGGCTCTGGCCGAACGGCACACCTATGTCACCCGCATGGCGGAGATAAAGAGTGACCCCCACGAGGCCCACGACCCGGCCCGCATCGAGGCGGTCATTACGCGGGTTCGGGGCAGGGCCAAAGAGCACAAGCTGGATGAGGACCAGGCCGAACTGATCTGGCGCACGCTGATTGACTGGAACATCAATTACGAAAAGGGCATCATCGTTGCCCGCAGCAAATCCTGAATTTTTGAAGAATTGCAGTTAGGTTCAAGAGCCAAATGACACTTGTTGATACGCGCACCCCCAACCCGGACTATTTCATCGCCGGTGCCACCGGGGACTGGGAAATGGTTATCGGGCTGGAAGTCCATGCCCAGGTGACAAGCGAAAGCAAACTGTTCTCGGGCTCTTCGACCCGGTTTGGCGAGCCCCCCAACAATAATGTCTCTTTTGTCGATGCGGCGATGCCGGGAATGCTGCCGGTCATCAACGAGGAATGCGTGCGTCAGGCGGTGCGCACCGGGCTGGGCCTGAAGGCAAAAATCAACAAGCGCTCGCTGTTTGACCGCAAGAACTACTTTTATCCCGACCTGCCCCAGGGCTATCAGATTTCCCAGTTCAAGGACCCCATTGTGGGGGAGGGGGAAGTGTATCTGGATATGGGGGACAAGGTGGGGGAAGTCACCATCGGCATCGAGCGCCTGCATCTGGAGCAGGACGCGGGCAAATCCATTCACGACCAGCATCCGAATATGAGCTTTGTCGACCTCAACCGCTCCGGGGTGGCGCTGATGGAGATTGTCTCCAAGCCCGATATTCGCTCCTCGGCCGAGGCGCGGGCCTATATCACCAAGCTCAGGACCATTCTGCGCTATCTGGGGACCTGTGACGGCAATATGGAACAGGGCTCGCTTCGCGCCGATATCAACGTTTCGGTGCGCAAACCCGGTGGCGAGTTCGGAACGAGATGCGAAATCAAGAATATCAACTCGGTTCGCTTCGCCGGGCAGGCCATTGAATATGAAGCGCGCCGCCAGATTGATATTCTGGAGGACGGAGGCGAAGTTGTTCAGCAGACGCGCCTGTTTGACCCCAAAACCGGGGAAACCCGTTCCATGCGCTCTAAAGAAGAGGCGCACGACTATCGTTATTTCCCCGACCCGGACCTGCTGCCGCTTGAGTTTGATGATGCGCTGATTGAAGAGTTGGCGCAAAACCTTCCCGAACTGCCGGATGAAAAACAGGCGCGGCTGATGGCCGACTATGGCATCACCAAATATGACGCTGGCGTGCTGGTTGCCTCCCGCGCCTCGGCGGATTTTTACGAAAGTGTGGCCAAGGGCCGGGACGGCAAGCTCGCCGCCAACTGGGTTATAAACGACCTGTTTGGCCGGCTTTCCAAGGAGGGGCTTGATGTCAGGACCAGCCCGGTGGATGCGGGCCAGCTCGGGGGCATTGTTGACCTTATTTCAAGCGGGGATATTTCGGGCAAGATTGCCAAGGAACTGTTTGAAATCGTCTGGAGCGAAGGCGGAAACCCGGCCCAAATCGTTGAACAGCGCGGTATGAAACAGGTTTCCGATACCGGCGCTATTGAAAAAATTGTTGATGAAATCATCGCCGCCAATCCCGAGCAGGTGGGCAAGGTCAAAGACAAACCCTCGATGATTGGCTGGTTTGTGGGGCAGGTGATGAAGGCTACGCAAGGCAAGGCCAACCCGCAGGCGGTGAACAAGATACTC
This sequence comes from Devosia sp., assembly GCA_011322005.1. Classification (GTDB taxonomy): domain Bacteria; phylum Pseudomonadota; class Alphaproteobacteria; order Rhizobiales; family Devosiaceae; genus DROE01. Next base: position 12,541 of record DROE01000252.1, on the reverse strand, counting down.
CGGGAAAAGCTGGGACTGTAGTTTGTAACCTAATCCGTCACCGGAGCCGGTTTTGTTGTGGGGCTGGCGCCGACAACGTCTTCGAGCAAAGCATAATCATCTTCCCGGTAGTTGTTGATTATGCTGACGATGTCATCGCTACTGACATCCAGAGACGCCAGAACGATCGAACCAAGCTGCAAACTCGCCTCAGCCGCTTCGAAAACCATTTCAGTTGCCCCGGCCTGTTCGAGCCTGTTGGAGTGCTGGCGGTCGCGGGCTCGCACATAAATGGGCAGGTCGGGATAGTTGTCGCGCAGGGCCGCAACCACCCGGGAGGCGGTTTTCTCCTGATCCAGCGTTATCACCGCACCCCTTGCGCGTCCGGCACCTGCAGCCTGCAACACCGTTATCTGGTCGGCGTCTCCGTAAAAAACGTTCATGCCCTTGTTGCGGCAGTTGATCAGCCGGGTGTGGTCCAGATCAAGGGCGATGTAGGGAATTCCGGCATCGGACAGCACTTTGGCGACGGTTTGCCCGACACGCCCGAAACCGGCGATAAGAACGTGTTCCTCCCCATGCTCCGGAATATTGTCATGGATGGAATGGGTCTGGGTATCTGAAGAGCCCGTGTTGAGGCGCGCCGATATAACACGGCCCAGAAAAAACATTGCCGGAGTGGCGATCATGCTCAGAGCGATGGTTGCCAGCAATGTGCTGGCGATCTGGGCATCCAGCAAATTCAGGGCAAGGGCCGCACCAAACATCACGAAGCCGAACTCGCCCCCTTGCGAGAGCGCCAGCCCGACCCGGATGGAGCGCGAGGTGGGGTTGCCCAGCATTCTGCTCAGAACGGCGGTAATCAGGGTTTTTCCTGCCATCAGGCTGACCAGCAGGGAAAGGACCACAAGCCATTGCTCAAGGATGAGAGCCAAATCCATGGACATGCCGATGATCATGAAAAACAGGCCAAGCAATATGCCCCGGAACGGTCTTATGTCGGCCTCGATCTGGTGTCGGTACTGGGTGCCACTGAGCAGCAGACCGGCAAGAAAAGCACCAAGGGTCATCGATAGCCCGGCAAGCGACATTATCCAGCCGGTGCCCAGCACCACCAGCAGGGTTGTTGAAACAAACAGTTCGGAACTGCGAGCACTGGCAATCATCCTGTAAAGTGGTTTAAGCAAAAAACGACCAAGCAAAATCACGAAAGCCAAGGCAACCGCACCTCTGAGCGCCGCCATGCCGAACGCTTCAAAAAACGAGGCTTCCTGATCTGCCAGAAGGGGAACCAGAATGAGAAACGGCACCACAGCCAGGTCCTGCACCAGCAGAATGGCGAAGACGACAAGGCCGAAACGGGTGGCGCGCTCCCCCGTTTCGGCCAGATATTTCATGACAAAAGCGGTGGAGGAAAGGGCCAGACCGCCGCCAACGATGGCCGAGGCGGCCGGAGACAGACCAAGCCAGAGCGCGACAAACCCGATAACAATCGAGGTGACGACAACCTGCAACAGGCCGAGCAGAAATATCCGGCCCCCGATGGCACGCAAGCGCTCGACCGAAAGTTCAAGACCGATCATGAACAACAGGAACACGACGCCGAATTCGGCCAGCAGGTGGGCGTTTTTGCTGTCACCGACAAGGGCAAGGGCGGACGGGCCGATAAGTATGCCCGCTGCCATGTAGCCAAGGATCGGGCTGATTCTGAAACGGTGAAAAATGGGCACGATGACAATGGCCGCGCCAAGAAATATCAGAATATCAACCAGTACCCGGGACTGTTCCACCAAAACAACTTTCGCTTTGCAACGAGGCCAGTTTATCGCGGTGAAATTGAAATTATGTGAAGTTCTGGTTTATGGGTGGCCGGATGGGGCTTTGCGCCAGCGTTTCAGTATCCGCCCGTCAATCAGCAGCAGGCCGATAAAGATACCCGCCATGCCCATGTAATGGGCGGGCAGCAGCTTTTCGTTAAGAAGGAGGGTCCCCAGAATTATCGCTGAAACCGGGGCGATGAAGGTGGTCACCGAAAAGTTGGTCGCCCCGACGCGCGGCAGCATCCGGTACATGATCTGGAAGGCGAAAGCGGTGGCAAACAGGCCGATGGCAATTACCGAAGCCCAGCCCTCGATGGTGGCAAGGGAGGGGGCGCCATGAACAAGAAAAGCCATGGGGATAGCCGCGAATGAAGCGCCGGTCAGCGCCAGTGCCGCCAGCACGGTGGGCTCCACATGGTTGAAGGAGCGGGTCCAGTTCAGCGCCACGGCATAACAGAGTGTGGCCAGCAGGCAGGCAGCGATGGCCCAGAGCTCAGAGGTGCCGCCGCTGGCAAGGATCGGGCTGGCCAGGATCAATACCCCGGTGAACCCGGCGGCAACGCCAAGGGATTTGTTCCAGCTGGTTTTTTCTCCACCCAGCCAGAAATGGGAGACGATGACCGTTGTAATGGGCAGCATGGCGTTGATGATGGCGGCAACCCCGCTGGCCAGATAGTTCTGGCTTAAGGGGAACAGCGCAAACGGTATGGCGTAAGAAAGCGTGCCCAGCGCGAAGGCATGCAGGTAAAGCCCCATATCCAGCGGCACCCGTTTTTTCAGCGCAAAAACAAAAACCCACGAACCCAGCGCCCCGATACCGACCCGCCCGGCTGAAACCCAAAGCGGGCCGATTTCGCGGATAAGCACGGCATTGAACAGGAAGGAGCTTCCCCACACCGCACCAAGCAGGGTGATTATCAGCCAGTCGCGGATTTTCATTTCCGCCTCCAATGAACAGGGTTCAAGCGCTGGACTGTAGGAGGGTGTCCGGCTGTTGTCGAACCGTTTTTGACGACAAAGCATGTCTCCCAAAAGTGGGCACCGGTTTTGGGATAAAAGACATGCGAAAACAAATTGATAGAGCCTATCACTCAGAATGATGAGTGGAATTTTGGGGGAGGGAGCAAATCAGCCAGCCAGTTGCAATTCCCCAGTGTCGGCATGTGCAAGCACCTGTTTGAGGGCCTGCGGATAAAGCCGGTGCTCGGCGCTCAGCACACGTTGGGCCAGCGTTTCGGGCGTGTCGCCGGGCAGGACGGGAACGCTGGATTGAGCGATAACCGGGCCTGCGTCCAGTTCGGGCACAACAAAGTGTACCGTGCAGCCGTGGGTTTTTTCTCCCGCTTCGATGGCGCGGCGGTGGGTGTCAGTTCCCTTGAACTTTGGCAGCAGGGAGGGGTGAATATTCATTAATCTGCCCTGCCAGGCAAGCGTAAATTCAGCGCTCAATATGCGCATGAACCCGGCGAGGCAGACCATATCCACGTCCCAGCTTTCAAGGGTCCGGGTTATGGCCTCATCGGTTGCGGTTTTATCGGGATAATCCTTAAGGCTATGCACTGTGGTGGACAGACCCAGGTTCTGTGCGGTTTTCAAGCCCTCCGCATCGGCGCGGTTTGAAATGACACCGACGATTTGTGCCGGGTAACCGGGTTGGCGGGCTGCTTCAATCAGGGCGCTCATGTTGGAGCCGCGCCCGGAAATCAGAATGGCAACACGCTTGCGCAAAGGCACGGCTGGCGGGTTCAAAGGGATAATTCTCCGGTATAAACCACGGGTTGGTCAGTGCGGGGTTGTAGGGTTCCAACAAGATAGGCCGATTCGCCCTGCGCTTGCAGGTGGGTAACAAGTTCGTCGGCACCTGGTGCGGAGACAATGGCAATCATGCCCACGCCGCAATTGAAGGTGCGCAACATTTCTGATTGTGAAAGACCGCCAAGGTTTGCCAGCCAGCCAAAGACCGGTGGCACCCCAATTTTGTTGAGGCTGATGTGGGCGCCGAGATTGTCGGGCAGAATGCGCGGGATGTTGTCGGTAAAACCGCCACCGGTAATGTGCACCAGCCCTTTGAGGGGCAACCCGGCATCAAGGGCTGAAAGCAGGGGTTTTACATAGATGCGGGTCGGGGCGAGCAGAGCCTTGCCAAGCGTTTTGCCACTGTCGAAGGGGGCAGGGTCATCCCATTTCAGCCCGCTCAGTTCCACCAGCTTGCGCACCAGCGAAAACCCGTTGGAGTGCAGGCCCGACGAAGCGATGGCCACCAGCACATCTGCGGCAGCAATATCGGGACGGGGCATCAACGCGTCGCGCTCGACCGCGCCGACGGCGAACCCTGCCAGATCATAGTCGTTTTTCTGATACATGCCCGGCATTTCAGCCGTTTCCCCGCCGATGAGGGCGCAGCCCGCCTGTCGGCAACCTTCAGCAATGCTCTCCACAATCTCTTTTCCCTCAGTCACGTCGAGCGCTCCGGTGGCCAGATAGTCGAGGAAGAACAGCGGTTCGGCGCCCTGCACAACAAGGTCGTTCACGCACATGGCCACCAGATCAATGCCGACGCCGGAATGGTCTTGCGCTGCAATGGCAACCATGAGCTTGGTGCCCACCCCGTCATTGGCCGCGACCAGAACCGGATCGGAAAAACCTGCGGCCTTGAGGTCGAACAAGCCGCCAAAGCCCCCGATTTCCCCGTCAGCCCCGGCCCGTCTGGTGGAACGCACGGCGGGTTTTATGGCTTCAACCAGCGCATTGCCCGCCTCGATGTCCACCCCTGCCTGCTTGTAAGAGAGGCCATTTTCGGGAGGGTTTTCTTTAGTGGTCATCGGGCATGGGCTTCTGGCACAAGAGGCTCTTCAAAGAGGTGATTTTTTGTCCCACTGGTGTTATCAGGGCTGATAAACGCTGGAGATGGCTTGTGCAAGGGTAACGTTGGCCGATGAGCATGCAAAAACAGATATGGATTTGGGTCGGCCTCTTTGGCGCAACCCTGTTTTTGCTCTGGGTGTTCCGGGGCATTCTGCTGCCGTTCCTTGTTGGCATGGCGCTGGCCTATCTGCTTGACCCGGTGGCAGACCTGCTCGAGCGCTGGAAATTCAGCCGGTTCTGGGCCACCCTTTTGGTCATCTTCCTGATGGTCCTGTTGTTCATTGCGGCGTTTTTGCTGCTGGTACCATTGATTATTGAGCAGGGGCTGGGGCTGGCACAGCGATTGCCCGGCTATGTCAACCAGTTGCAGGATTTTGCCAACGAAAAGGTACCCGACCTTTATGCCATGCTGGGGGCTGAGCGTATCGCCCAGTTTGAAAACAGTCTGGCCGAGGTGCTCACCGGGGGCGTTACCATGCTGGGCAATCTGACGGGACAGGTGATGCAAAGCGGCCTGATGTTGATCAACGTTCTGGCGCTATTGGTCATTTCCCCGGTTGTGGCATTTTATCTGCTGCTCGACTGGGACAGGATGGTCAAAAAAATTGATGACCTTTTGCCCCGCGACCACCGGGAGGAAATACGCCAGGTGTTCAAGGATATGGACCGGGCCATGGCCGGGGTTATTCGCGGGCAGGGCACCGTTGTGATGCTGCTGGCGCTGTTCTACGGGGTCTCCCTGAGCCTTGTCGGCCTGAATTTTGGTCTGGCCATCGGGGTGACCGCGGGCTTGCTCAGCTTCATTCCATATGTGGGGTTTCTGGTCGGGTTTGTGCTCTCGGCGGCGGTTGCGGTGGTGCAATACTGGCCCCAGGGTTTGCCCATCGGTATTGTTGTTGCAATATTTCTGGTCGGCCAGTTTCTTGAAGGAAACATCCTTTATCCCAAGCTGGTGGGTTCAAGCATCGGTGTGCACCCGGTGTGGCTGATGTTTTCCCTGTTTGCCGTGGGCATCCTGTTCGGCTTTGTCGGCCTGTTGCTGGCGGTGCCGCTGGTTGCCATCATCGGGGTGCTGGTGCGTTTTGCCATAAAAAAATATACCAGCGGCGCGTTATATCTGGGCGAGGAGCCGCAGTTGGCTGCGCAAAGCCCGGCGCAATCGCCCACCGATGAACAGAAACCGAATGATGAGTCCTGACCCCAAAACCGAACACAAACAACTGGCGCTTGATCTGGGTCACGCAACTTCGTTTGCTCAGGCCGACTTCATTGTGACAGAAGCCAATCGGCTGGCCTATAACCACATAGTTTCGTTTCCCCGATGGGCCACTCCGCTCTCGCTGGTCACAGGACCGGCAAAGGCGGGCAAGTCTCATCTCGCCTGCATATGGTCCCGGCGGGCACAGGCCCTGGTACCCGGCGTTGACGAGATTGAAGGCGTGGCGAAAGATGGAGGTCAAGGCCCCGTGGTTCTGGACGATGTGGATCGTGCCGGCATTGAAGAGAGGGCGCTGTTTCATCTGCTCAACCAGTCTATCCGCGACCGCCGCCCGTTATTGATGACAGCGCGCGAGCCCATTCTTGCCTGGCCCTACGCCACCGACGATGTGAAATCGCGCGCCCGGCTGGCGGCCCATTTTACGGTGCAGGGTGCCGATGATGCCCAGCTTGCGCAGATGTTCGTCAAACTGTTCAACGACAGACAGGTCAGCGTCGATCCCAAAATAATTTCGTTTCTGGTGGCGCGCATGGAGCGCTCCCCCGAAGAAGTTGTTATACTGACCAAACTGATGGACGAACTGGCACTTTCCCGGAGCAAGCCCATTACACGCACCATAGCTTCCGAAGTGCTGGAGGCACGTGCACGCCAAGCCAGCCAGCGGGGCAGACTCCGGGGTGCCAGCGAAGAGGGAAGCGAGTGATGAACGACCTTGCGGACGACAGACAACCTGGTCCCGATGTTGAAGCCTTGCGCAAGAGCCCGGCGCGCTTTGTCAACCGCGAAGTGTCGTGGCTGCAATTCAACATGCGCGTTCTGGAGGAGGCGGGCAATGAGACGCACCCGCTGCTTGAGCGCCTGCGCTTTGTTTCCATCTCAGCCAGCAATCTGGACGAGTTTTTCATGGTTCGTGTTGCCGGGCTGATGAGCCAGTTGCGCACTGGCTCAACCCGGCTGAGCGCTGACGGACTAAACGCCAGCGAACAACTCGAAGAGATTATGAACCTGGCCCAGCACCTGCACCTGGAGCAGCAGGACCACTGGCAGATGTTAAGAGGTGAGCTGTTCAAAAGCGGGGTGGTCATCCACGAGGCGGACGGCCTCACTGACGCCCAGGTAACCTATCTCAAGAAACTCTATCGGCAGGAGATATTTCCGGTACTGACACCGATCGCTGTCGACCCGGCGCACCCATTTCCCTTCATTCCCAACCTGGGGTTTGCGCTGGCCGTGCATATTCTGCGCGATGACGACAGAAAGCGCACCATGGCTCTGGTGCGCATTCCGGCAAATCTGGACCGGTTTGTCACTTTGCCCCAAGAGCTTTCCGAGGGTGACCGGACCGAACTGGTGACCATAGAGACCATAGTGACGCTTTCGTTCGAGAGCATGTTTCCCGGGCAGCAAATTATTGGCTCGGGGGCCTTCCGGCTCATACGCGACAGCGAACTGGAGATTGATGACGAGGCTGCCGATCTGGTCGAGGAGTTTGAGACAGCGCTGCGCCAGCGGCGGCGGGGTACCGCCATTCGTCTTGAGGTTGAAAAGTCCATGCCCAAGTCTTTGCGCCGCCAGATTGCCGACAATCTGGGTATCAGCCGGGCAGACATTTTTGAGGGAAGTGGTTTTCTGGCGCTGGAAGACGCCGCCGACATCTGCAAAATCAATCGCCCCGATCTGCTGTTTCCACCCTATCACGCCCGCTTCCCGGAACGCATCCGCGACCACAACGGTGATTGTCTGTCGGCCATAAAACAAAAGGATATTCTGGTTCATCATCCGTTTGAAAGTTTTGACGTGGTGGCACAGTTTCTCACACAGGCTTCACAAGACCCCGACGTGGTTGCCATCAAGCAGACGCTTTATCGCACCTCGAACGATTCTCCCGTCGTCAAGGCTCTTATCAGTGCCGCTGAAGCGGGAAAGTCTGTCACAGCGCTTATCGAACTAAAGGCCCGGTTTGACGAACAGGCCAATATCCGCTGGGCGCGTGATCTGGAGCGGGCCGGTGTCCAGGTGGTGTTTGGTTTCGTGGAACTGAAAACGCACGCCAAGCTTTCCCAGGTGGTGCGCCGGGAAAGGGGCAGGCTGGTCTCCTATTGTCACATAGGCACCGGCAATTACCACCCCATAACCGCCAAGATTTACACGGACCTGTCTTATTTCACCTGCAATCAGGCCATAGCACGCGATGTAGCCCGCGTGTTCAATTTCATCACCGGATACGCTCAGCCCACCGAACTTGAGGTTATGGCGGTTTCTCCGCTCAATCTGCGCAAGCGCCTGCTGGACGATATTGCCACCGAGATCAAGAACGCCAAAAACGGCAAGCCTGCCGCCATCTGGTGCAAGATGAATTCTCTGGTTGACCCCCGGATCATCGACGCCCTTTACCAAGCCAGTGCGGCCGGTGTGGAAATAGACCTGATTGTCCGTGGAATTTGCTGTCTCAGACCCGGAATCCCGGGATTTTCCGACAATATACGCGTTAAGTCCATCGTTGGTCGTTTTTTGGAGCACTCACGAATATTTTGTTTTGCCAATGGAAACGACATGCCCTCGGCCAAGGCAAAGGTCTATATCTCCTCGGCGGATTTGATGCAGAGAAATCTGGACGGACGCGTTGAAGCGCTGGTGCCGATTACCAACAAAACCGTACACAAACAAATACTTGAGCGAATTATGGTGGGGTATCTGCGCGACAATCAGCAAAGCTGGGAGGTTTTGCCCGATGGCAGTTCGCAACGCATGAGCCCGAGGCCCGGTGAAGAAATTTTCAACGTCCATCAATATTTCATGACCAATCCGTCCCTGTCCGGGCGCGGCAGTGCCATTCCCGACCATGACGATGAGAACACCGAGTGATGTTGCCTGATATGGCGGGGGAAACACCCGTTTTCCGAGCCGGTACCATTGAGGGGGCAAAAGCGGTCGGTGTGCTGGACATCGGTTCCAACTCGGTGCGGCTGGTGGTTTATGAAAACCATGTGCGGGCGCTCACCCCGGTGTTCAATGAGAAAGCCGCCTGTTCGCTGGGCCGCGGGGTGGCGACAACCGGCAACATCGACCCCAAAAACGCTGAAATGGCGCTGAGTGCCATCAAGCGCTTCGCCCTGGTGGTGCGGCTTTTGAACGTGGAGAATATGCATATTCTGGCAACTTCGGCGGTGCGCGAGGCCAACAATGGTGCCGACTTCATGGAGGTTGTCGCGCATTATATGGGGGTGAGAGGACATGTGCTCAGTGGTGAGGAAGAAGCCCATTTTGCCGCTTTGGGTGTTTTGTCGGGCATGCCGGAATTCTCCGGCATGGTCGGGGATCTGGGAGGGGGCAGCCTTGAATTGTCGCAGCTCAATTCGGGGCTGGATACTCTGGGGGAAACTCTGGAGTTGGGTGTAATCCGCCTGCAGGACGACAGCGGCCTCACGGTTGAAAAGGCCGCATCCATCGCGGCAAAAAGATTGAAAAAATCAAAGGTTCTGAGAGAAAGTTCAACAGATACATTCTGTGCAATTGGAGGCACATGGCGGGCTATTGCCAAGCTGATGCAGATGCAGAGCAACTATCCCATGCACATCATTCAGGACTATCGGGTGGATGCGCGGGATGTGGAAAAACTTTGCGCGCGCCTGATGAAGAACCAGGCGGACGAGCCGTTTCTTGACCAGATAAACCGCACTCGCGCGGGTCTTTTGCCCTATGGGGCGGCGGTGATGTCCCAGATTATCCGACTTGGCAAATTCGACAATATCCTGTTTTCCTCGTTCGGAGTAAGAGAGGGCTATCTCTACGCCCGACTAAGCAAAAAACAGGCTGCCGCCGACCCTCTTCTTCAGGCTGCTGAGCAGATGTGCCGCCTGCGCGGACGTTCCGAACAGCACGCCCGCGACCTTGTGGGGTTCACGCAAGGCTTTTTGTCGGTGCTGGGGGAGCGGGAAAGTGAACAACAGCGCCGTCTGCGCAAAGCCATCTGCCTGCTCTCTGACATCGGCTGGCGCGGGCACCGGGATTATCGGGGCGAGCAAAGCGTGGATCTGGTGGCCTACAGTGCGCTTAGCGGACTTGATCATCCGGGACGTGCCTTTCTCGCCGAAGCGCTGGCCGTGCGTTATCTGGGCCTCAAACATAACAGCGCCAGCCAGCGTCTGGTCGAACTGGTCAGCGAAAAACACCTGTTTCGCGCCCGCCTGCTGGGTACGATGCTGCGGGTTGCCTATGCTCTTTCGGGAGCCATGCCGCAATTGTTGCCGCGTGTGAGGTTTGAAAAAGAAGGCGACGGCGTGGGGATGGTGTTGCCCGCGGATCTTGCATTTTTGCGCAGTGCCCGGTTGCGTACGCGGTTAAATCAACTGGCCCGCCATGTGGAGTGCGATCTGAGCGTTGTTATTTCGGATTGACCGCAATCTCCGCGATGCCTTTTGGGGTTGCCACCAGCGCTATTTTTCCATGTTTTATGGCCAGCGCCTTGTCACCAAAAAGTTCGCGCCGCCAGCCGTCAAGGGCCGGGATTTCCGCATTGTCATCAAGCACCAGCGCGTCAATGTCATCGGAGGTGGCAATAATTCTGGCGGCCACCCCTTCGCGTTCGGCAATGGCCTTGAGCAGTACCCGCAACAGGTCCCCGATGGGGCCCTTGGGTGAGGGGCCGCGCCGCCGATCGGGCAGCCGGGGCAGTGTTTTTTCGTCCAGGGCCTCGATGGATCTGCAAATCCTCATGATTTCCTGCGCCGGCTGAGAACGCCCAAAGCCTTTGGGTACGGCACGGAATCTTTCGAACCGGCCTGCATTTGTGGGCCGTTGAATAGCCAGTTCGTAAATTGCCTCGTCCTTGAGGATGCGCCCGCGCGGTTTGTCCAGTTCCTGGGCCTGTGCTTCGCGCCATTCAGCCAGTGCCTTGAGTGCCGCCAGATCGCGGGGCCGGTTGACCTTGAGCTTTAATCGTTTCCAGGCGTCTTCGGGCTGTATGACATAGGTTTCGAGCCGTTCAAGGATTTTGGATTCATCCTGCATCCATGAAAGGCGGTTCAATTCCGCCAGCTTTTCAACAAGGGCCAGATAAATGTCACGAAGGTGGGTGACGTCGGCCAGTGCGTAGTTTTTTTGCTTGTCGGTCAGCGGGCGGGCAGCCCAGTCGGTAAATCGCGAGCTTTTGTCGATGCGTGCGCCGACAATGGACTGCACCAGATTGTCATAAGAGACCTGGTCGCCATAACCGCAGACGCTGGCGGCGACCTGACTGTCAAAAATGGGGTGGGGCACAGTCCCGGTCATGCGTACAAATATTTCGATGTCCTGACGCGCCGCGTGGAAAACCTTGACCACCTCGGGGTTGGCCAGCAGAGCAAAAAATGGTGCAAGGTCGATACCTTTCGCCAACGGGTCAATCAGCACCGCGCGCTCAGGGGTTGCGGCCTGAATGAGGCAAAGGATGGGCCAATATGTGGTTTCCCGGTGAAACTCGGTATCAACGGTGACGAAATCAAATCCGGAAGCCTCAATGCAAAATTGCTCAAGTTCCGAAGTGTCAGATATTACATGCATTAACTGGTTGTGCCTCAAGGGGGTGGGGAGACTGCTTTATGCCCCTCCTAGCAGGTGTTTGTCGTGCACTCCATGTTTTTTGCGGTGATGAATGCATCAGAGACCGGACGGGGAGGGCATCCGCTTGACAAAATCCCTTTCGCATGCGTTTTGTCGCCGCTCGAACCGAGATAAATTTTCAAGCCAAGAGCAAAACCTGATGCACCCCTACCGAACTCACACCTGCGCTCAACTTACCCTGAAGGAAATGGACCGCAAAGTCCGGCTCAGCGGCTGGGTCCATCGCATACGCGACCATGGGGGGCTGTTGTTTATCGACCTGCGTGACCACTATGGCCTGACCCAGTGTGTGGCCGACCCCGATTCGCCGGTTTTTGCCCAGGTGGAAGCGCTCAGGGCGGAATATGTGGTGCGTATTGACGGTGTGGTCAGAGCGCGGGATGCCGCGGCCATCAACCCCAAACTTTCGACCGGGGAGATCGAAATTTTCGTCCAGGACATGGAGGTTCTGGGTCCGGCCAGGGAACTGCCGCTGCCCGTGTTCGGCGAGCAGGAATATCCCGAGGACATCAGGCTGACCAACCGGTTTCTGGATTTGCGGCGCGAGCGCATTCACAACAATATCGTTTTGCGCTCAAAGATCATCACCTCCCTGCGCAATCGCATGATTGAGGGGGGGTTCACCGAGTATCAAACGCCCATCCTCACCGCTTCAAGCCCGGAAGGGGCACGGGACTTTCTGGTGCCCTCGCGCCTGCACCCGGGTAAATTCTATGCGCTTCCCCAGGCCCCCCAGCAGTTCAAGCAATTGCTGATGATTGCCGGGTTTGACCGTTATTTCCAGATTGCGCCGTGCTTTCGTGATGAAGACGCGCGCGCCGACCGTTCGCCGGGCGAGTTCTACCAGCTGGATATGGAAATGAGCTTTGTCGAGCAGGAGGATGTGTTTCAGGCCATCGAACCGGTGCTCAGGGGCATATTTGAGGAGTTCGGAGAGGGCAAGCGGGTGACAGAGACGTTCCCCCGCATTCCCTACGCACAATCCATGAGCAAATACGGCACGGACAAGCCCGACCTGCGCAACCCCATCGAGATGGAAGATGTCACGGAGCACTTT
>DROE01000251.1 GCA_011322005.1 Devosia sp. | reverse complement strand
TCGGTTTTGCCCAATGGGTCAAACATCTCGATCACGGAGACCTTGCAGCCAAGGCGCCGATGGGCCTGGGCCAACTCCATGCCGATGGGGCCGCCGCCGATAACGACAAGATGCTCGGGCTTGCGGGTCAGGTGAAAGATGGTTTCGTTGGTCAGGAAATCGATATTCACCAGCCCCGGAATGGGGGGCACAGCGGGGCGCGAACCGGTGGCGACAACAAAACGCCGGGCGCGTATCAGTTGGCCGTCAGCCTCCAGCGTGCGTTTGTCGACAAACCGGGCGTGGGCCTTGATAACCGTTGCGCCGAGGGCCTCGAACCTCTCAACGGAATCATGGGGCGCGATGGCTTCAACCACCGTGCGCACATGTTCGGCCACCCGGCCGAAATTAACCTTGAGCTCGCTCGCCGATACGCCGAACACACCGGCATGGGCGATTGTATGGGCGCGTTTGGCGGCGGCAATCATTGCCTTTGAGGGCACGCAGCCGTGGTTCAGGCAATCGCCGCCCATCTTGTCGCGCTCAACAAGTATCACAGAGCCGCCAAGCGCCCGCACAGCAGCGGCAACACTCAGCCCGCCCGAGCCCGCTCCGACAACACAAATATCGGGTTCCAGATATTCAGCCATTTCAATTTCCCGCCCTTTGGCTCATTCAGTGGCAAACGAGGTCGATACGCATCAGTCCGGCGAAGGTGTATCATGCCTTTTTCCGCGAAAGCGCTTCAAGAGCGCGGGCATGACAGATACAAGCGCCAGCAGGGTGAAAGCAATGAGCATTTCCCAGGTGATTATGTCACGGGCGGAAAACGGCTGCCCGCAGGGATCGATTCCGGCGGCACAGGCACGGGCGCGTTCCCCAACTATTGAGCGCAGGCCTTCTCCGGCGAACGCATAGGCAATGGTTCCGGGTATTATGCCAAGGGCTGTGGTCCAGAAATAGGTTCTGAATCTTACCCCCAGAATAGCGGGCACGACGTTGACCAGCAGGAACGGGAAGACCGGAGCCAGGCGCAGGAACAGCATGTAGCTGGCGGCATTGTTGCGAAAACCATCGGCCATGGTGTTCAGACGCGCTCCGGCTCTGGCGCGAAAGAAATCCGCCAGCAGCGAGCGGGCGGCAAAAAACAACACCGAGGCGCCAAGGGTTGCTCCAATAACGACGATGAACGCGCCCAGCGCCCAGCCAAACACAAGCCCGATGGCGACCGTGAGCAGCCAGGCGGCGGGGAACGAAGCTGCCACCGCTGTCAGGTAAACAATGATGGTGACCAGTACGGACTGGAGCCAGTTGTCGGCCACAAAGGCGGACAGGCCGGCATATTGAAGCGCAAGCTCGTCCAGGGTGAGGCGCTGGTGCAGGCCGGTTGCAAAAAAAGCAGTCAGCGCGGCCAGAAGCGCGGCGACCGGCCCCCAGCGTTTCAGCAGGGCCGCGGCAGTGTGCGGTGGCGTATGGTTTTGCAACTCGCTCATGGGTCTCGTCATTTCATCAAGCGGTGTTTTGGTATATCGGGGGCATGTTTGTCCATGGTACGTTTCCCCCGGGGCAATGCTCCATAACGGCAATTGCAACGAAAAGCTTGCCCTCTCACTCAGGTTTGAAAGAGTGTTTGGAATTGCGCTCCAATGCGTGAGCACGTCGTGATAGGGGGACAATTCACGTTTTGATTTGTTGACTTGAGGGCAAGTTTTTTTTATAGCTCGCCGCGAGTTGTCACATAGGCCGGTATGTCCGGCGTTTCGTGGTGCCAATTTCGCTCAGAATTCTTGAATAGAGGA
>DROE01000250.1 GCA_011322005.1 Devosia sp. | reverse complement strand
CGAGTTCCTTGACGACGAGGAAAAACGCGAACTGCTGGGTCTTGGTCCGCAGGCACCGGGGGGAAGCTGAAACGAATGGATGAACTGACAAAAACCATCGCCACCAAGGGCGACCTGGCGCATCTGACGCTGTTTCTTTGGGCCAGTGGCGCCAGCGGATTACTGGTTTGGACCCTGCGTGAACTGGCTTCGGCCAACCGGCGCTTCAACAGTTTTGTTCAGGAAATTGCCAGCCTCAACCGCCTGTTCAAACGGGGAAACTGAAATGATGATGTTCAAACCTTTAACGCCTGTTTCTGAAAATCAGGCAGGTGAAATATTCCGGGAATTCAGCTGGCAGCTCGCCGCTATTTTGCAGCGGACTGCAAGAACCCGCACAACCAGGAAGACCACTGTCGGCCCGGTGCCCAAAATCACCGCTGTAAAACGTGGGGTTCGCGCGTGCTGATTGATGCTGAGGGTCATTTCTCGGGCTATGCCTGCATTTTTGATGAACCCGATCAGGGAGGCGATATCGTCAAACCCGGCGCGTTTCACAACTCGCTGGCCAAAAAGGGCGTGGATGGAATTCGCATGTTGTTCCAGCATGACCCCAAGGAGCCGGTTGGTCGCCTCTTGGAGGTCAGGGAAGACCATAAGGGCCTGCTGATATCGGGGCAATTGCTCAAAGCCGACCCCAGAGCCCTTTCGCTCAGCCAGCTCATTTCCGGGGGAGCGCTCGACGGGCTTTCAATCGGCTTTCGCACCGTACGCGCCACCAGGGACAAGCGCACAGGGCTAAGGCACCTGTGGCAGATCGACTTGTGGGAGATTTCCATTGTCACTTTTCCGATGATGGATCGGGCCCGGATTTTTCCGACCGCTAAACCGCCGGACGAAATAGCCCGGCTTGCGCAGTCGCCACTGGAAAACATAGCGGCGGCAATCACACTACTCCGCAACCACTAGAGGACCTCAATGACAGTTACGACAAAGCAAAAGACCGCCCGCAAACCCCTTGAAATCAAGGCCACCGCCGGTGCCGGTTCGACAGATGTGAACGCCATGTTTGGCGAGTTCATGCACGCGTTCGAAGAATTCAAGCAGAGCAATGACCAGCGCCTGGGCGAACTTGAAAGCCGGGGTGGTGCCGACGCACTGACCCAGCAAAAAGTCGCACGCATAGATGCAGCCCTTGACGGCTACAAATCGGCCATCGACCGCGCAACCCTGGAGCAGGCGCGTCCGGCGCTCGAAACCGGTGGGGCCACGACCCGTTCGGACGAATATAAGGACGCCTTTTGTGCCTATGTGAAACGGGGCGAGGAAAAAGCCCTCTCCATCGGCTCCAACCCCGATGGCGGCTATCTGGTGCCGGATGAAACGGCAACCGAAATCACCCGCCTTCTGACCTCCGTCTCCCCGATCCGTTCGATCGCAGGTGTCCGCGAAATTTCCTCCTCGGTTTACAAAAAACCGGTGTCGGTTTCCGGGCCCGCGGTCGGATGGGTTGGCGAAACCGATGTGCGTCCGCAAACATCATCCCAGACGCTGGCTGAAATCACTTTCCCCACCATGGAACTCTACGCCATGCCAGCGGCGACTTCTGCCTTTCTTGATGACGCGGCGGTCGATGTGGGTCAGTGGATTGCCGACGAAATCAACACTGCATTCGCCGAGCAGGAATCAGCGGCTTTCGTCAATGGTGACGGGGTGAACAAGCCCACCGGCTTTTTGCAGGCCACCCAGGTGGCTCAGAGTTCCTGGAACTGGGGCAATATCGGTTACGTTCCAACCGGCGTTTCCGGGGACTTTCCCGCCAGTGACGAAAGCGACGTGCTTGTCGACCTGGTCTATGCCCTGAAGTCCGGCTACCGCCAGAACGCAAACTGGGTGATGAACCGCCAGACGCAAGCCACCATCCGCAAGCTCAAGGATGTGGACGGCAACTATATCTGGCAGCCTGCCGCCGCCCCCGGCGGAAAGGCAACCCTGATGGGCTTTGAACTGGTTGAAGCCGAGGACATGCCCGATATTGCCGCTGATTCTGCCTCGATTGCATTTGGCGACTTCAATCGCGGCTATCTGATTGTCGACCGCCAGGGCGTCAACGTACTGCGCGACCCCTTCTCGGCCAAGCCCTATGTGCTGTTCTACACCACCAAGCGCGTGGGCGGCGGTGTGCACAATTTCGATGCGATCAAACTGCTCAAGTTCTCGGTCAGTTGACAGCTGTCATCTGCCTCTCTCCCCGGGTTCTGTTTCCGGGGGGAGGGCTCTACAAAAACAATCCAGAACAACAATCAAAGAGATAAACATGACATCCTATCTGCTTGCCGCACCGGCAACGGAGCCGGTGACGCTTGTCGAGGCAAAGGAATTCCTGCGTGTTGAAGACGCGGCGGAAGACGGCTTCATCAACACGCTGATCACAGCGGCGCGTCTGCATGTGGAGGGGACAACCGGGCGTGCTCTGATTGCGCAGAGCTGGCGCATCATTTGTGATACCTGGCCCGCCGACCGGACAATCCGCCTGCCGGTCGCGCCACTGATTTCGCTGACCGCAATCACAGCCTATGACGCCGATGGCAATCCCAGCGCACTGGCGCTGGCCCAGTTCCAGCCCGAGAGCAAGGTTGCCCCGGCATCGATTTTTCTGCCCCGTCCCATAAGCGATGCCCCAGCCTTGCGCGAAAGGGGCGGCATCGAAGTGGATTATGTCGCCGGATATGGCACAAGCGCTTCCGACATACCCGCCGACCTGCGCCAGAGCATTTTGACGCTGGTCGGCTACTGGTTCGAACACCGCGATGCGGTGGTGATTGCCGGAAGCGGCGCTGTCGTGCCCGCCGGATTTGATAACCTGCTTTCGGCCTACCGCCGGGTGTCTCTGTGAGTTCCGAATGGCTGCCGGCACTGGGAACCTTGCGCGAGCGTGTCCAGATTTTGCAAAAGAGCCAGACCATCGGCCCTGAAGGGGGACATGCCACGACCTTTGTTCCACTGGCCACTGTCTGGGCGCGGGTGCGCTCTCTTTCAGGCGCCTTGACCAGCCAGGCCGATGGGCGGGCCAGCAAAATCAGTCATTCCATTGTCATCAGATATCGCACCGACCTTAGCCCCGGGGACCGAATTGTCTATCGAACCCGGCCCCTTGAGATTTTGTCGTTGGGCGACCTGAACGGTCGACGGGCTTATCTGGCCTGCCGCTGCACCGAAATAGAAGCAACGGGATAAAGCTGATGGTTCATCCTATCGCCGATTTGCAGGCCAGTATCGTTGCAGCCCTTGGCGCGGATACGCAACTGGTTGCCGCCATCGGTGCTGATGCGGTTTTTGACATGCCACCCAAAGGCAAGCGCGCGCCATATCTGGTTATTTTGCGCCATGACCTGGTGACGCGGGATACCGATATTCTGCCGGGTCACGACCACCGGGTACAGATACAAGCCTGGCACGCCGACCCCAGCCGTGCCGCAGTTTTGGTGTTGGCTGAAAGAGTAATCACCGTGATGGAAAGCACTGATTTGAGTTCTTCCACCCTCAGCGTCAGCCACATTCAGCTGGACAGAACAGAAACCGCGATAGACCGCAAGTCCGGTCAGGCGCGTGCGCTTCTGGTGTTCAGAATTTTCAGTGAACCAGCGGCCTAAACCGCAGTCACAACCCGTTGCACATTTTTCAGGAGAACTAAATGGTTGCTCAATCCGGCAGGGACATGCTGCTTCGCCTCGACCAGACAGGAGGTGGCAGTTTCCTCACCGTCGCAGGCCTGCGCACAAAAAGCCTGTCTTTCAACGCTGCCGCTGTCGATACCACGGACTCTGAATCCGTGGGCCGCTGGCGCGAACTGCTCGCGGGAGGTGGACTGAAACGCGCCGCCCTTTCCGGTTCAGGCATTTTCAAGGACGCCGCTTCGGACGCGCTGGTGCGCACGATGTTTTTTGCCGGAACCATTGTCGACTGGCAACTGGTGCTCCCCGATTTTGGCACCATCGAAGGCCTGTTTCAGATTGTTGCCCTTGAGTTCGGCGCCGACCATGCCGGGGAGGTGACGTTCGAATTGGCGCTTGAGAGCGCCGGCGAAATTACCTTCACCGCAGTTTAGACGGCAGAGGCATCTTGCAATGGCCAATATTCATC
Source organism: Devosia sp. (assembly GCA_011322005.1). Lineage (GTDB taxonomy): Bacteria > Pseudomonadota > Alphaproteobacteria > Rhizobiales > Devosiaceae > DROE01. The sequence continues at coordinate 11,349 of DROE01000250.1, read as the reverse complement.
GTGGAGAAATAGAAGCGGTTATCAACGGGCAAAAGCTAGTTCTTTGTCTGACTCTTGGCGCCCTCGCCGAGCTTGAGGCCCGCCTTGAAGCCGACGACCTTGTGGCTCTGGGCGAAAAATTTGCTTCCGGCCAGGTCTCCGCCCGTCACCTGATTGCCATCCTTGGCGCGGGATTGCGCGGGGGTGGAGCCAAAATCAGCGACGAGGAACTGGCGACAGCATCAATTGAGGGTGGTCTCAAGGGGGCCGCTGAAATTGTCTCGCAGCTTCTCAAGGCGACCTTTGGCGAGGCTTCGGCGTGAAGCCCTTCCCCTGGGCCGAGGCGATGGCCTTTGGTCTCGGTGTCCTGCGGTTGGCCCCGGAACAGTTCTGGGCCATGACGCCGCGCGAATTGCAGGCCGCCTTTTCCGCCATCAATGAGGGCGCGGAGAGGCTTCAGCCCCCGGCCCGCGAAGACCTCAACCGGCTGATGCAGGAATTTCCCGACGAGGATAAAATAAAATGACCACCGAAACCATTTTTCCCGGCGGCAAAAGCCTTGATGAACTCTCGGATATCTCGCTGGAACTGGAGCGCATCAACGACCTGGCCGATGGTGTTGCCCGCACCCTGACCGGAGCTTTCCGCTCGGCAATTCTGGAGGGGCGTTCCCTGCGCACGCTGCTGGCAGATATCGGACGTTCGTTTGCCGATATTGCTCTCAAGGCCGCCCTCAAGCCCCTGGGCGGCCTTGTGTCCAGTATGGTGGAAAACCTGTTCACCGCAACCAATCCGACGCTGACCCCTGTTCCCTTCGCCAAGGGTGGCGTGATTGCCTCGCCAAGCTATTTTTCTCTTGGCGGGGGAAAAACCGGTGTCGCCGGGGAGGCGGGTCCCGAAGCGATTCTGCCCCTGGCCCGGGGCCCTGACGGACGGCTTGGCGTTGCGGCGAACGGCGCTTCCAGCATGACAATAAATTTCAATGTCACCGCCCAAGATGCCCGGAGCTTCAAGAGCTCGGAAGCTGAAATCAGCGCCATGCTGTTGCGCGCCGTCAAACGCGGCACCCGTGCCAGCTAGTTCGGACAAAGGATAGAATTGATGGCCTTTCATCAGACAAGATTTCCCCTTGATGTCGCCCTTGGCGCGCGTGGAGGGCCGGAGCGTTTGACCGAAGTGGTAACGCTGGCCTCGGGCGCTGAAGAGAGGAACTCGCGCTGGGCCAACTCCCGGCGTCGCTATGACGCTGGCTATGGCATCAAATCCCTTGCTGACATGCAGGCGGTACTGGCATTCTTTGAAGAACGGCGCGGCAGGTTCCACTCGTTTTTGTGGCGTGACGGGCTGGACTATTCTTCCAGCACCCCGGAGGTGAGCGTCAGTGCGACTGACCAGTCAATCGGCATCGGGGACGGAACAATAACTCAGTTCCAGCTGACAAAACGCTATGGCGGCAGTTTTGACCCCTATGACCGACCCATCACCAAGCCCGTGGCGGCCAGCCTGCTGGTGGCGCTGGACGGGGTGGAGATTGCAACTTCTCTTTATTCGCTCAACGACCTGACGGGCATTGTGACCTTTGACAGTGCACCCGGGCCCGGCGTGGCCATCACCGCTGGCTTTGAGTTTGATATTCCGGTGCGCTTTGAGAACGACCACCTCGATATCGAACTCACCGGTTTTGACGCCGCCAACGCTCCTTCAATTCCGGTAATCGAGGTGCGCGAATGAGGGAGTTCAGTACAGATTTTGCCAACCACATCGCTTCCGGCGCTACTACGCTGTGCAATTGCTGGCTCATCGAGCGCACCGACTCCGCAAAACTGGGGTTTACCGACCACGATGAGGCGCTTGTTTTTGGTGGACAGATTTATGAACCCGCCCATGGGCTTGATGGCAGCGAGACGATTGCCAAACTGGGTGCCCAGGTCGACACCAGCGAAGTGGCGGGCTTATTGCATTCCTCCGCAATCTCCGAGGATGATATTGTGCTTGGCCGCTATGATGGCGCCAGGGTCACCACCTTCCGGGTCAACTGGCGCGATGTTTCGGTGCGTGCAACCACGCGCGTTGACACCATCGGCGAAATCACCCGCGAAGACGGCTATTTCCGGGCCGAACTGCGCTCGCAATTGCAGGCGCTCAACATTGCAAAGGGCCGCCGCTATCAGTCTATCTGCGATGCGGTAATCGGGGAGGCACGCTGCGGCGTTGATCTGGAGGATGCCGCCTTCAAGACAAGCGCAACTGTTTCAGCTGTCGTTGACCGCTTTAGCGTGCATGTAAGTGGAGCAAACGGTTTTGCTTCCGGCTGGTTTGCCCACGGCAAAGCGCTCTGGTTGAGTGGCAAACGACTTGACCTTGCCGATCCAGTGGTGGGTCACGCCAAAGATAGTGGCACAGTATCCCTCTCATTTGGTGGGCCCGTGGGCGACTGGGTGAGCATCGGCGATCAGATGACCCTTTATGCGGGCTGCGACAGACGGTTTTCCACCTGTGCGGACAAGTTTTCCAACGCCCTGAACTTTCAGGGATTTCCCCATATTCCGGGCAGTGACTTCATACTGACTGTTCCCAAACCCTCGGACGCGCTGGACGGCGGCGCACTGATTGGCTGAGACGCATGAATCCGACTGAACAGGAAATCGTGCTGGCAGCGCTGGCGTGGGAAAAAACGCCCTATCGCCATCAGGCCAGCACGCTGAACGCAGGTTGTGATTGCCTGGGGCTTGTTCGTGGTGTCTGGCGTGCGCTCTATGGCAGCGAACCCTCTAGTGTTCCCCCCTATGGGCGCTCCGCCCGTGACCGGCGCGGGGCGGGGCAACTGATTGAGGCCGCGCGCCATTTTCTGGTTGAAACCGATAGGGAACCTGCCCCGGGCCGGGTGGTTCTGTTTCGTCTGCACGCAACACTTCCCCCCCGTCATTGCGGAATAATTCTGCCTGAAAGCCGGTTCATTCACGCTCAGGAAAGGGTGGGGGTCGTGGTGACCGGGCTCGACAATATCTGGCTCGGGCGCATCGATTGCGTTTTTGCCTTCCCCGAAAGGTCACAATAAAACATGGCCACACTTGCCCTATCTGTCGCCGGTCAGTTTGCCGGAGGCCTTGTTGGCGGGCCCATTGGCGCAACCATCGGGCGCGCTTTGGGCGCGCTGGCCGGAAGCGCCATCGACAACGCCCTGTTTGGCGACGACAACTCTTCGTCGGCCCCTTCGGACATGCGCCTGCTTGGCTCATCAGAAGGCGGGGTAATACCCAGAATTTACGGTTGGAACCGGGTCGCGGGCAATATCATCTGGGCCACCAACCTGGAGCGTCAGGTGGTGGAAACCAGCGGCTCCAAAGGACTGTTCAACGAAGAAGACGAAGAAATTGTCGCGAACTTTGCTGTTGCCCTTTGCGAAGGTGAGGTAGCCCACCTCGGACGCATATGGGCCGACGGGCGTCTGCTGGAAACCGAGGGTCTGAACTTCAGATTTTACAAAGGCACAAACAACCAGTCACCCGACACCCTGATTGAAGCCAAACAGGGCGTGGGCAAAACCCCCGCCTATCGCGGGCTGTGCTATCTGGTTTTTGACGGCCTGCCTCTGGGTCAGTTCGGCAATCGCATCCCCAATATCAGCGTTGAATTGTGCCGTGTTGTCGGCGAACTGGAACCGGCGATCAAAGCGATAACCATCATTCCCGGCGCAACCGAATTTGGTTATGACCCCGAGCCAAGAGTGCGCATTGTCGGCTTTGGCGCCACCCGAAGCGAAAATGCGCACCTGTTGGGCCAGACCTCGGACTGGACCCTGTCGCTGAACGAATTGCAGGCGCTGTGTCCCAACCTTGAGCATGTGGCGCTGGTGGTCGCCTGGTTCGGTGATGACCTGCGATGCGCCCAGTGCCAGATTCAGCCCAGAGTGGAAAACTTCACCCGCCAAATTGCAGGAACGCAGTGGGTGGTTTCAGGGCAGGACCGGTCACAGGTGCCGGTCATGACCCGATATCAGGGCGGACCCGCCTATGGCGGGACTCCCTCTGATGGGGCGGTTCTGGCAGCAATAGCCGACCTGAAGGCACGCGGCCTCAAAGTCACCCTTTATCCTTTTGTGCTGATGGACATCGAGAAGTCCAACTCCCTGAACGATCCCTATACGGGCAACAACGGGCAACCGGCCTATCCCTGGCGTGGGCGTATCACCTGCAACCCGGCACCCGGTGATCCGGCGTCCCCCGACAAAAGCACCGCACTTAAAACCCAGACCGACGCTTTTACCGGCTCAGCCAGCGTCAGCGACTTCCAGGATGGTAACCTGACCGTAAACTATACCGGTCCCACGGATTGGGGATACCGGCGTTTTGTGCTGCACTATGCAAAACTTGCAACCATGGCCGGGGGCGTGAACGCCATGCTGATCGGCTCGGAAATGCGCGGGTTGACCTGGTTGCGCGATGGAGACACCAGCTTTCCCTTCGTTTCCGACCTGAGTGACCTTGTCAACGATGTCAGAACGATTGTGGGGAGTGGAACAAAGCTCTCTTATGCTGCCGACTGGTCGGAATATTCGGGTCTGCAACCCTCCGATGCGCCCGGAGACAAGCTGTTCCACCTCGATCCTCTTTGGGCAAATGCAAATATCGACGCTATCGGCATCGACAATTATATGCCTCTTTCCGACTGGCGCGGCACCGGTGACGAACCGGATGCAGATATTGCCAGCTATGCCCAGGAGATCAGCTATCTGAGCGCCAATATTGCCGGGGGTGAAGGGTATGACTGGTACTATGCCTCCGAGGCCGACCGGACCGCTGGAATACGTACGCCCATCACCGATGGGACCCATAACGAACCCTGGGTCTGGCGCTACAAGGATCTGGTGAACTGGTGGAGCAACCCTCATCACAACCGGGTTGACGGGGTGCGAAATTCTTCGCCCACCGCCTGGGTGCCTCAGAGCAAATCCCTGTGGTTCACCGAGCTGGGATGCGGGGCAGTCGACAAGGGACCCAACAGCCCCAACCTGTTCGGCGACCCCAAAAGTTCGGAAAATGCGACGCCACCCTTTTCAGACGGCACGCCGGATGCACTGGTGCAGCGACAATATCTTCGCGCCCACCACCGCTGGTGGCAGCCGGGCACAGCGTTTTTTGTGGATGCCAATAATCCCACATCTTCGCAATATTCCGGGCGAATGGTTGATCCGGATCGCTTGTTTGTCTGGACATGGGACGCGCGTCCCTATCCCGCTTTTCCGACCCAAACCAATGTTTGGGCAGATGGTAAAAACCACGAAACCGGGCACTGGCTGACCGGGCGGCTCGGCGCACTGGCCAGTGACGAATTGATCGCTGGAATGGCCGCAGACTATGATGTTTCATTTTTCTCCCTGAGTGCGGCCTCTCCTCTGGTCTTTGGCGCCCAGATTGCCAATGTCACCACGTTGCGCACAGCGATTGAACCTCTGCTTGGCGCAACCGGATTGTTGTTGCGCGACACCCCCTCAGGATTGAGCGCGATCAACCCGAATGAAGTAACAGACATCTCCGTTTCACCCGATTTGCTGGCCGCACACGAGAGGCCGCTGATTATCCGGCAAAGCCCGAACAGGGACGAAACCATCGGCCAGCTTTCGCTGAACTATATTGACAGGCCCAGAGACTATCACAGCGCCAGCATCACCGCCGCGATCTCCTCCAATCCCGTGCACAGCGGCATTGGAACCAATCTGGTGCTCAACATTCCACAGGCGCGACAGGCCGCAGAAACGCTGCTGGACAAGCTCCAGCCCGCAGCGACATTGGAGACAGCGTTGCCCCCCTCGTTGCAGGCGGTGGAAATCGGCGACCGGTTGGACATCGACAACCAGGCTGGTGGTCCATTCCGTCTGACTCAGATCCGGGGTGGCCAGAGCCTTCAGATTGCAGCCCAGGTTTTCCACGAAAGCGTTTCGGCTTCGTTTGCCGCCGATGTTCGAGCCACCCCATCTGCTGTGCCCCAGGTGGCATCACTGCCCGAGATTGTCGTTATGCATCTGCCCGGTGATGGAGGAGATACCGATGGAACACGGCTGGTGTTTGGAGCCTTTGCCGATCCCTGGCCGGGTATTGTTCGACTGAAAAACGAAACAACCGGAGTCGATCTGGGTAGCGTTACCGCTCGTGCGACCGTGGGAGAACTGACCCAGGCGCTTCCCCCGGGTACCGGAACCTTGTGGGATAGAAAGAACGAGATCCTGCTTACACTTTACGGCGGTCATCTGACTTCAACAACCGAGTTGAATGCTCTGATCGGTGCCAACCGGCTTGGGGTACGCAACGATGCGGGGGAGTGGGAAATAGTGGGCTTTGCAGGCGCTGAATTGCTGTCTGCCGGTGCCTATCGTCTGACAAATCTGCTCAGAGGCGTGCAGCAGACACAAAGGCAGGCAGCACAGACCTCCTCAAGTGGAAACCGTGTCATATTGCTTGACCAGAGCCTGTCGTCCAGCTCCGTGGCAAACGCCCAATTGGAAACGACTCTTGGTCTGAGAGCCTTCGCAGGTGGATTTGATGCGACGGGACAGTCGCTGTCGCAGTTCTTGTCGCTGGATATTGCGCTGCCATTGGCTCCGGCAAATCTGCGAGCCGACAAGCTGGCGGGCAGCGATGACATTCTGTTGCAGTGGAAACGCTGCACCCAGACCGGCGGCGATAGCTGGGTGGGTACCAGCGTGATGCTCGATTTTTCCCCCGAGGCGTACACGCTGAGCATTTTTGATGGCTCAAATCTGGTCAGACAAAGCACGACGAATTTGAGTTCATGGACATATAGCGCCAGTGATCAGGCTGCAGACTTTGGGGTCGCCGGATCAAACTTCACTTTTACCGTTCAACAGGTCAGCGCGGTGCTTGGCCTAGGTCACCCGGCAACAGGAGCATTTTATGGCTAATACCCCAAGGTTGAATCTGCCGCTGATCGAAAGCGATCAGGCGCTCAAACACGTCACCCACAACGAGGCATTGGCAACGCTTGATGGTCTGATTCAAACAAGTGTTGAAATGCAAGGGGCGCTGACGCCGCCGGGCTCACCCGCATTGGGGGCGACTTATGAGATCGGCACCGGTGCGAGCGGTGATTGGCTCGGCCGCGACGGCGAACTTGCCATGTGGACTGACGGCGGATGGCGCTACGTGACCCCCTTTGAAGGTTGGCTGATGTGGGACAAGGCACTGGCTGCCCTGTTTGTCTATCGGAGCGGAGCCTGGACGGGATATTCGCCCCAGTTTGCCGAATTTCAAAACATTGCCCTGTTTGGCGTGAACGCCACCGCAGATGTTACCAACAAGCTCTCCGTTTCATCCGATGCCGCCCTGTTTGGCCATGACAGCTCAGGCACGGGAGACATGCGCATCAAGATCAACAAATCAGCAACCGCCAATACTGCCTCGCACCTGTTTCAGGTCGGTTTTTCCGGACGGGCAGAGCTTGGGCTGACCGGAGACGATGACTTTCACATCAAAGTTTCTCCGGACAACTTTACCACAAGCTTTCAGGCATTGCGCATCGACAAAGACAATGGTGACCTTATCGCCGAAAACCGGTTGTCTGTGGGGCATTCCGGGGCACCGGCATCCATTTTGCACGTGGTCGGTCAACCGGGTTCAGGGGCGACGGCTGTCACAATTGACGGCGACGGGGGCAGCGGGGACAAGCCCTTGCGGATCCGGAACGCTGCCGGTGTTGATAAGTGCATAATCCGCGGCGACGGCGATGTGGAAAATGTCAATAACAATTATGGGTCTCTTTCTGACGTTTCCCTCAAGCAGGACATTCGCAAAGCGCGCAGCCAGTGGCACGATGTCGCCCGGTTGCGTCTTTGCAACTACAGGCTCAGATCAGCCGTGGATGACGATCCTGACGGCGCACCCCACCTCGGACTGATCGCACAGGAAACCGAAAAAATCTCTCAAGGCCTGGTCTTTCAGAACGAGGATGGCTTGTTGGGCATCAAGTATTCGATTGTTCATCTCAAGGCCCTTGGCGCCCTCCAGGAAGCGATGCTTCGCATTGAAAAGCTTGAACAGGCAGTGGCTGACCTCTCTAAATCGGCAAGCAAACCGCAATGACAAGATTTGAAGACAGTCTGGCCGAGGTGTTGCGCCACGAAGGTGGTTACGTGGATCATCCCAGAGATCCGGGAGGGGCCACCAACATGGGCATCACCCGTAAAACTCTTGCCCGCTGGCGCGGCATATCTCCCTGGTGGAAATTACCCAAGGAGGAAGTGCGAGCGCTCACACGCACCGAAGCGGCCAGAATCTATCGGGCGCTATATTGGGACAGATGCCGCGCTGCCCTGTTCGCACCCGGCCTTGATCTTGCCCTGTTCGATTTCGCCGTGAACAGCGGACCCACCCGCGCCGTCCAGCACTTGCAAGGTCTTCTTGGTACGCGCGCAGACGGTGTGGTTGGTCCACTCACACTTGCAGCTGTGCGAGAGGAAGTGGGCAAAAACAGTGTTGGTGCACTGATCAGAGCCCTCTGCCAAAGCCGGATGAGGTTCCTTTCGCGCCTTGGCAACTTTGCCACGTTTGGTCGCGGCTGGACCCGGCGCGTTGCAACCATTCAACTCCGCGCCCTGGCGGTGGCGGGAGTTTCATCACAATCAGATACCGACCAAAACTTAAGACGAGGAAAATCTCCCATGGACATTCTTTCCGGTTACAAGACTTATATTGTTGCCCTGGCCATGCTCATTGCCGGACTAGGCCAGATGCTCGGTGTCGACCTGCCAGGTTTCAACGGGCAGTCCTCCGGCCAGCTGATGATTGAAGCCTTGGCAATCCTGTTTTTGCGCAAGGGGATTAAGTCGGATATTCTCAACACCTGAACCGCGTTGACCGTTCATGTGAAGTTCAGGTAGACAAAGCTATATTCCCCATATGAAAAAAATATCATATCAGTTTGGAGGGTTGGCGCTTGCCGGGATCCTGTTTTTGCTTGGCGGCGTTGGTGCCGTTCAGGCTCAGGCTGCCGGTCCGTGCCTGGATAACCGCTCCATTGCCGCTGCGGTTGCTGGCGGCCAGTTTCGGTCTCTGACACAACTGGCCCAGCAGTCCGGTTTTAATCCTCAACAGACTTTCAATTTGCGCGTGTGCCGGATAAACGGCCAGCCCTACTATTATTTTGATACGCTTGACGCTTACGGTCAGACCAGAACTTACGTCTTGCGCGCAACAGATGGCGTCCCCTACATTGGTGGCTAACTACCAAGAGGGGAATCACTACATGCGTATTCTAGTGGTCGAGGACGATGTAAACCTGAACAGGCAGATCAAGGATGCGCTCGAAGACGCAGACTATGTTGTCGATGTGGCCTTTGATGGCGAGGAGGGGCACTTTCTTGGCGATACCGAGCCCTATGATGCTGTAGTTCTGGACATCGGACTGCCTCAGATGGACGGGCTCAGTGTGCTGGAGTCATGGCGACGCGACGGGCGGGATATGCCGGTTCTTATCCTGACCGCGCGCGACCGCTGGAGCGACAAGGTTCAAGGCATAGACGCTGGGGCCGACGACTATGTCGCAAAACCGTTCCATATGGAAGAGATTCTGGCCCGTATCCGGGCGCTGGTCCGGCGCGCGGCTGGACATGCCTCAAACGAAATTCAAATCGGTGATGTGCGCCTGGACGTAGGGGCGGGGCGCGTAACAGTGGAGGGCAAGGCTCTCAGACTTACTTCCCATGAGTTTCGCCTGCTGGCCTATCTCATGCATCACAAGGGCAAGGTCATTTCGCGCACGGAGCTTACCGAGCATCTTTACGATCAGGACTTTGACCGGGATTCCAACACGATTGAGGTATTTGTCGGTCGTTTGCGCAAGAAGCTGCCCAAGGACTGTATAGAGACAGTCCGTGGTCTGGGCTATCAGATAAACGACTGCTGATGAAAAAAGGCTCTATCGCAACCAGACTGTTCTGGTTGTCTCTGGCTTGGCTGGTCGTTGCCCTCATCGCCACGGCGTTTTTGCTGGCGGCGCTTTATTCCCGGGCGTTGGATAGAAGTCTTTCCGAAGCGCTGAATTTCAATCTGGAAACCCTGGTTGCCCGTACGCTTGAAAACGGCGCACCCGAGGCGCCCGGACTTTCTGCTGCTGATCCGCGCTTTACCCGCCCGGCATCTGGCTGGTACTGGCAGATTACGGACGAAGTCGGACTGCCGCTAAATCTATCAAACTCGCTTCTTGGAAGCGTAATGCCAAAAATATCGGGTCCATTCAGTGACAAAAATGCGCGCACCGGTATTGCCGTTGATGATTTTGATACCCGGGTCCGCCTGATCGAACGAAAGGTGACCATCGGCGATCAGGAACTGATATATTCGGTCACCGGAAACCTTGACGAAATAGCCACTTTGACAGGGCAGTTTCGCGGGCAGGCCCTCGTCGTTCTTGGAGCCGTCGGCGCAATGCTCGCTATCATGAGCGCTATAGTCGCCCGTGTTGCACTGCGTCCTGTGCAAAAGTTGAGCAAAGCCATAGAGAATGTTCGGGCCGGAGGCACCAGAAGAGTAGAAGGGGAGTTTCCCAGTGAGCTTGTTCCCCTGGCTGACGAACTCAACGAATTGCTCAGAGCCAACACCGAAATAGTTGAACGCGCTAAAAATCAGGTGGGCAACCTTGCCCACGGGTTGAAAACGCCACTCGCGGTATTGCGTAATGAGGCTGCGGGAAGAAAGGACGGATTTGCCGGTGTTGTCCGCACCGAGGTGGAGAAGATGAACAGTCAGGTCAAGACCTATCTTGACCGGGCACAAATGTCTGCCCGAACTGCTGTGATCGGGCATAAGGCGGATACGCAAGCCGTTGTTGAGCGCCTGGTGAGGGTAATGGGAAAAATTCACTCGGACCGGGACATTGGTCTTGAATTGCCCGCTGATGGCACACCCTGGTTCAGGGGGGAGGAGGCTGACCTGGAAGAGATGGTTGGAAACCTGCTGGACAATGCTTGCAAATGGTCAAGGTCGGCGGTTGGAATCGTCGTGGAAAAAACTGAAATATCGGGTCAAAAAAAGGTCGTGATCTCAATCGATGATGACGGGCGGGGCCTGAATGAAACGGAGATGCGCGCTGTGCTGCGCCGCGGCGTGCGTCTGGACGAAAAGACGCCGGGAAGCGGTCTTGGACTGGACATCGTAAAGGAACTGGTGGACATCTATGGCGGATCTCTGTCATTGCATCCTTCCGCCAGCGGGGGACTTGGGGTGCGGCTGGTCCTGCCGGCGGTCAGCGCATAGGGTATCGGGCAGATTGTGAACCATATTGTAGAATTGATACGCGCATGAACAAAATCAACCTTGCTAAGACCGCTTTTGCTCTTGTGGCGCTGCTCGTGGCGGG
>DROE01000249.1 GCA_011322005.1 Devosia sp. | reverse complement strand
CGAAGTGACAATGGCATAGGCGAGGGCGGCAAGACAGGCCTGCCCCGCCAGCCACGTGGCTGTGCGCACATAGGGCACGTTGAAGATATAGAGCAGGGCGAAAGCAACCCTGAGCGCCACATAGGCCTGGGCGGCGAGCTGGGTTAGCGGGCTTGAAACTTCGGCTAGCTGCACCACCAGAACCAGCGGCACAAAGATTGCCAATCCCTCCATCGTATTGATTATCGTGCGCTCGATGCGGCGGCCAAGGTCGCTGACATCGCGATTGTTATCGCGCCGACCGATGCCCCACATCATGCCCGCGGTGAGAAAAATATGCGTTCCGTGGGTGAACAGGAGAGTGAATTGCAGGGCTGCGGCAGCGGTGAGCATCCAGAGTTCAATTGTCATGGGTGAGAATGTCCTTGTGGAATTTTCGCGCAAAAGGCGGGTTGTTCTGGACCTAACACGGTTGGCATGGTAAGAAAATACGCATATTTGTTCAATTAAGGTACAATAATGGACATAGGTACTGAAGCCAACTGGAACGATATGCGTTTTCTACTGGCACTGGCGCGCGAGGGTAGCGCGCTCAAAGCGGCGCGGGTGTTGGGGGTCAGTCATCAGACGGTTTCGCGGCGGCTGGGGGAGCTGGAAAAGAGCCTTGGCACCCGGCTGGTGGACCGAAGCGGGTCGAACTGGCGGCTCAGCACCGTGGGGCAGGGGATTGCCCGGCAGGCCGATGAGATGGAAGCGGCAATGCGGGCGGCGGCCCAAAGGGCAAGAACGGGCCGTGAGGGGCTGGCCGGCCGGGTGCGCATAACCAGCGCCAGCGCGGGGTTCGAGTGGTTTGTTCTGCCCGAAATCAGGGACCTGAACCTAGAGTATCCGGGCATAGAGTTTGATTTTGTTGCCGACAATGCACCGCTGGACATGGGGTCGGGGCAGTTTGACATTGCCGTTCGCTTTTCAGGCTCCCCTGCTGGCAATCTGGTGGGCCGCAATGCCGGGGCGGTGGAGTTCGGCCTGTTTGGTGCGCCAAAGGACATGGTGGCGCTGGACGAAGCGGTTGAGAAAGGTACGAGAATCACTCTGCCTTTTATTGCGTTGCTGACACGGCATTTGCGCTCCGGCGACTGGCTGCCGGATAATATCGACCCGGCCAGCCCCCTCAGCAATGTCAGTGGCCTTTCCACCCTGATAAGTGCGGTGAGGAACGGGTTGGGCGCCGGGTTTCTTCCCGTGGTTGTAGGCCGGGAACTGGAGGGATTGCTGGAATGCAAAAGTCTGAAACGTCGATGCCCGTTTGATGTCTGGGTGTTGACCAGCGAGGACTCCCGGCCGTCAGAGCGGGTGGGGCTGGTTGCAAAACGCCTCCATAAAGCCATATCGGAGAAGCTGGACGGGGCGACCTGAACTTGGCGGGATTTCGGATATTTACTGCAGTGGATTGAAATATCGCACTTGCAATGGGCAAATTGATTTGCCATATAGCGTTTCAGTTTAATGACGCCGGGGGTGCGGCGAAGACCAGCTAACTGTTAGCTGGTGTTCGAGGATTCGTGCCATGCCTGCCCCCAAATTGCCGTCCACTCCCACTCTTCGTGTGTGGGACCTGCCCACGAGACTTTATCACTGGATACAGGTTGTTCTGGTTGCCCTGGCGCTGGGCTTGGGATTTTTTGCGCCTGAATGGCTGCTCAACCAGCATGTGGTCATCGGATTTGCACTTGTCGGGTTGATTTTGTTCCGGCTGGTCTGGGGCTTTTTTGGCTCCTATTATTCGCGTTTTTCCTCGTTTGTGCCGACGCCAGGCCGGCTGCGGGCGCATTTCAGCGGTATTCTCAACAAGCAATCGGCACCGGCGGGCGGGCACGAGCTTGGGCATAATCCGGTGGGCGCACTGATGGTGTTCGGGCTGATTTTTGTGCTCGGCGCCATAACAATCACAGGCATTGTCACTCTTGGCGGGGTCGAGAACTGGGGACCACTGGCCGGATTCGTCGATTTTTCAACCGGGGACAGAGCCCGGGCAGTTCATCTGGCGCTGGCCTATGTGTTGGTGGTGATGATTGTGGCCCACATCGCAGGCGTGTTCGCCGAAAGCCAGCGCAGCCGCACCTCGCTGGTCAGGGCCATGGTAACCGGGGACAAGGAATTACCGAAGGGACGCACTTTTGGCCAACCGGACGGAGCGAAGAAAGGGGCGGCGCTGGTTTCTCTTGCCGGGCTGGGTGGGCTGGCGGGCGTGCTGTTTTATCTCGGGGTGCAGGTGCCCGCTTCCGGTTTTATCCAGATGGCGGAAATGGATGACTTCAAGTCGGAATGCTCGGATTGCCACGAGCTTTATCACCCCAGCCTGCTGCCGGAAGAATCATGGACGCTGATGATGGCAGGTCTGGAGGACCATTTCGGGGAGGATGCCAGCCTGTCTCAGGACACGACCCTAGCGATTGGAACCTATCTTGAGCGCTATGCCTCGGAAGCCTGGGACAGCGAAGCGGCCAACCGGCTGCGGGTTGTGGACCCGGAAAAGCCGATGCAGATCAGTGCCTCTCCGTTCTGGAAGGAAAACCACGCGCAGATACCCGAAGAGGTTTTCAAGACCCGTCCGGTGCGGGGAACGGGCAATTGCAAGGCCTGCCATGGGGACGCCGAATCAGGCCGTTTTGACGATTCAAAAATTTCCATACCGGAACCGACCCCGGAACGGGAAAGCTGACTACTTATTTCTTAACAAGGACAAAGACCAACATGAAAAGACTGCTTCTAGTGGGTGCCGCACTGGCACTTGTTGCAACTACAAACGTTCAGGCCGGTCCGCGCGAGGACATTGTTGCGCTGCTGATGGCCGAGGCCAGTGCTGAGGACGCCGCTTTTGCCGGATTTTCCGGGGAGAGGGGGCAAATTTTGTTCTCAAGCAATTTTAACACCGGCAAGCCCGAAACTCCTTCGTGCACTTCGTGCCACTCAACTTCGCCACAGAACATGGGTGAAACACGGGCCGGAAAACCAATCGAGCCGATTGCGGTGTCAAAGACCCCGGAGAGGTTCACCGACCCTGAAAAGGTGGAGAAGTGGTTCCGGCGCAATTGCCGCAGCGTCATTGGCCGGGAATGCACCGCGCTCGAGAAAGGCGATTTCATTACCTACATGATGAGCCAATAACACAGGAATAAAGGAGATATGGATATGCGTATTATATTTGTTCTGGCGGCCGCTGCCGTTGGGGGCATTCTTGCCGTTACCACAGCTTTTGGGGGGGATGACAATGTGCCCCCGATTTCCGATGCGGTGGTGCAGGAGGAATGCAGCGCCTGCCACTTTGCCTTTCAGCCGGCGTTTCTGCCCGCTGAATCATGGAGCAAAATGATGGGAGGTCTTGAGGACCATTTCGGGGAAGATGCCAGCCTGAGCGAAACGGTTCGCGACAATATCGAGGCCTATCTGGTGGCCAATGCGGGCCGGGGCAACGTGGACCCTCAAAACCCGCCCTTGCGCATTACCGAATTGCGCTGGTTCAAGAGTGAGCATTCAGAGCGGGAAGCCCAACGCATGATGGAACGGCTGGATGTAAAGTCCCTGCTCAGTTGCGGGGCCTGTCATCAGGGTGCCGAGCGCGGCATATATGACGACGACTGATTGTTTCCGCCATGCGTGTCACCGGCTCGAGGGCCGGTGGCAGGTCTTTGTTTTTGCGCCCGGCACTTCAGCGGGTTTCAGTGTCAAAACGCACCATCAGCAGGGGCACGAGGATGGCCACAAACAGGATGGAATTGAAGAAGATGTTTGAGGGCACACCGGAGGCGGCGGAGCCTGCGCCATCGACAACAAACCAGGCAATAAAGGCCCAAAGGGTGACGCGGATTGTCTTCCGGTCGCCCTTCTCATAGGCCGGAACAACAATGCCCAGCAGCATGATGCAAATGGCAAATGTCAGCCCGGCGCCGATGGAAGAAAGCCACATTTCCGAACGGGTGAGGGCGGGGGCGGCGTCGCCAAAGGGCCAGTCCAGCAGGTCGAGCAGCAGGCGGGCCGGTTCACTGATGGGGCCGTAAGGGGCCAGCCCCCAGATTATGACGACGGCGATGAAGCCATAGGCGACGTATTTTGTGGTTGTTGCAGCGGTTTTGGGGGTCATTTCTGTTTCTCCGGTTTGTCGGGAATGGTTGGGAGGCCTGAACTGGATAGGCGCACCGTTTCATCAAAACAATTACCCGGCAGGTAAGTGAATTTTGCTCCGGTTTGTGCGAGGCTTGTGCCCATGACCAAGATTCAAACCGGTACTGTCAGTGAGGCGGGCGCGCCCGATTTTGGGAGGCTTTTGAGCGACTGGCGCAAAAGACGCCGGTTCAGCCAGCTCAGTTTCGGGCTTTTT
>DROE01000248.1 GCA_011322005.1 Devosia sp. | reverse complement strand
GGCTATTATGAAGTCTGGGCCAGGGCCACGGACGATGCGGGCATAATGCAACCTTTCGCCATCGACTGGAACCCCAAGGGGTACCTCAACAACACCATGCATCGGGTGGGGCTGCGCGTCAGCTGAATGGTAGGGGGCAGTGCTGCAAAGCGCTGCCCGCCTCCCTGCATTTCGGAGATTTATATGACAAAATCCAGCCTGCGGTTTGGCTTAGCGCTTTGTTTTGCCCTAGCTCTGCCAGCTTCTCTGACCGCGACCAGTTACCAGCCCGCAGAGGACTCCGAGTTTGGTGTGCTGGTGGATGGTGTTGGTGCAGAAACCACATATTACACCTGCTCTGCGTGCCATTCCGAAAGGATTGTGGCTCAGCAGGGTCTTAGTCGATCCGGCTGGGCCGACATGCTGGACTGGATGATCGAAGAGCAAGGCATGTTCGAGATTGAGGAGCCAGAGCGCACCGAGATTCTTGACTATCTCGAAACAAACTACAACGTGGATCGCCCGAACTTCCCGCAGCCCGCCAACGAATAGCGCCGGACACTGAAAAATCAGAACAAGGCAGTCTCCTTCATCCGCAAAACGTGCTTTGAGCGTCAGGCACAGGGCGCGGCTTTTGAAGTGGCGCTTTGCATCGCCACAACAATATCAGGTTGCCTCGAACGTTCCGAAATCTGCCGGATGTATGTTGCGATGGCGTCAAAGCGGGTCTCATCCATGCGTGTTGCTATCACCGTGTACAGACGCGCCTCAACCACCCAGGTGGCGGACAAGGCGCCCTCAGGCACCACGAATGGTTCAGGTACGGACGTGACCATGACAGTCAGCCTGCATAAATTGCGGCCAACATAGTGGGCGACGAAGCCGTTGGCCTCCCCAGACCTCTGCTCTACCAGAGACAGGCCTGCCGGTTCCAGGTCCGGCACACCCGAGCTGCCGAAAAAACCGGTATTTCGTACCCCCACACCCTGCAGGGGTGAATATTCCTTTTCCAAAAACACCTGGTGCCAGCCGAGGGGGGTCTGGGGCTCCCCGAGGTCTGGGGCAAAGGCTGCATACACAAAGGCCAGCCCGGCCAGTGATGCGGCAACCCCCGGTATGAGCCAGGGTCTCCAGACCCGACCGGTCTTTGGCGCCTTGTTTGCAAGCTTGGGTTTCAGCGCCTTGAGAGAACCCGATACTTTCTTGATGCTGGCGAGCGCTTCACGCAATTCGGGCTCATTTTCAAGCCGTTGCGCACAAGTCTTGTGCAATTCAGGGGTCAGTTCACCATCGTGACAGGCGCTTATGAGTTCCCAGTCCTCGTCGCTTAAATTTTTCATTTTTGCCCATCCATTGCAGACCCGTTTTCGTTTCTGTCGCCAACAAGCCCGATCAGGGCGCGTCGTCCGCGGCTCAACCGGCTCATCACCGTTCCCACCGGAACGTCCATTACCTCGGCCGCCTCGGAGTACTTCAAACCCATGATATCCACAAGAAACAATACCTCCCGGGCATCGGCCGGCAGTCGCTCGAAGGCCAGTCGGCACAGTATGTCATTCTCGTGATCTGCATGTTGATTCAGATCAGTCACCGCAAGACTTTGGGCTTGAAAGTATTCCATCCGCACGCGCTTCTTTCTGAACTCGTCTATGTTGAGGTTACGAATTACCCGGAAAAACCATGGGCGGAGCTCATCAAGCTTTGAGGGTTGCGCGCTGGAACGCAAAACCCGTTCTATCGCATCATGAACCAGATCTTCAGCGTCGTGTCCGGACTGCGATATTGAACGCGCATAGGCCCGCAGTTCGGGTAGCAGCAACTCTATTTGAGAAAGGGATGCCATCGCAACATCTTCGGCCAAACAGCCGGTTGCAGTCAAACGGCAAAGCAAAAAAAACAGGGCATTTGGCGGTCAAACCGGAAAGTTGAGAGCTTTGACCGGCACGCCTTGCAACTCCGGCGCCGGAATGGAAATTTCATGGGACTATCCTTTCCATCGCCAGCATCCGGCTCCCCTGGGCGGAGTCTTCGTTTATGCGAGCCGCACCAAGGCGCAGACCAAGGAATAAACGGCCCGGAAGGACGTCGCCGTCTTTTCGCAGTTCAGGGTGATCCGCCTCCAACTGGCTTCAGGCGGATGCAGCGCAAGGACCCGGGGGCTGTTCTTGGGTTCCTGACTGTTTCTCTCAATGCCTTAATCAGTCCAATTCCATGCGGGGGCCCATGACGCACGCTAAAACCTCCTTGGGTTTCCGGCCTAGCGGGGTGTTGATCGATGGCGCAGCTGTGTTACAACCCGGCTGAATTCGGGAACGCGCTTTTCGCCGAGTTTGCAAACCGGCCCCGTAGCTCAGCTGGATAGAGCAATTGACTTCTAATCAATAGGTCGCACGTTCGAATCGTGCCGGGGTCACCATTTTGTCATGCATTATCAGTTCGGAACAGTGAGTTTCTTTTTGCTTCAGAGAGCCTATCCCGGGAACCCTACAAGGGCTGTTGTGGCTGGCGCAATGACCAGCATGTTACCATGGGAGGGGACCGGAGGCTGACTATTCAGTTCCCCATAATCGGGAGACTGTCTGAAACTCAGTCCCCGTCGGCAATGCCTCTGGCCCGAATTCTGGCCAGCCGTGCCCGCCATGAGGGCAGGATGACCAGAACAATCGCCAGAAACAGCAATCCCGTGGTCATCGGGCGTTCCCAGACAAATCCGATGCCGTCATAAAGCTGCATGGAGCGGGCAAAATTATCCTCCAGCATCCGCCCGAGGATAAAACCGATCAGGGCCGGGGCCAAAGGAAAATTGGCAAACCTGAGAATGGTTGCCGCAACCCCCAGGCCCACCAGCAGCAAGAGTTCGGTAGCGTTGTTCTGGCCGATATAGGCGCCCATCATGGTGAAGAACAGAATGAACGGAATAAGGTAATTGCGCGGTACCGCGAGAATTTTTGCGATATAGGGAATGAGCGGCAGGTTAAGAATAAGCAGGACCAGATTACCCAGATACATGGAGATAATCACGCTCCAGAAGATGTTGGGATTGTCCACCATCAAGCGAGGGCCCGGCGAAACGTTGAGCGCAATCAGCGCACCGAGCAAAATCGCTGTTGTGCCCGAACCGGGTATCCCCAGCGTCAGCAGTGGAACAAATGAGCCGGTGCAGGCCGCATTGTTGGCCGACTCGGGAGCAGCCAGCCCCTTGAGCGCGCCCTTGCCGAACTTATCCCGGTCCTCTTTTCTGGCTATGTTGCGCTCCACCGCATAGCCAAGGAACGAGGCAATGGTTGCCCCCGCCCCCGGCAGCACACCGATGAAGAATCCCTGCAGGGACTGACGGCCGACAACCGGCGCAATCTCTTTGGCTTCGGCTTTGGTAATCCTTAAATCCTTGATTTCGCTGGTGCCTCCCGAGCCGGTTTTTGAGCGGTTGGGATCAAGCACCAGATATATGGCTTCGGGCAATGCGAACATGGCCATGGCAAGAGTGATAAACGACAGGCCCGACTGCAAGTCCTGTACGCCGAAGGTAAATCGCGGTGCCGGGAACAACGCCGCCTCGCCCACCGTGCCCAGCATCAGCCCCAGGATAGTCATCATAATGGCCTTGGAGACCTGCCCGGTTCCGGCAAAGGCGGCAATAGCTGAAAGGCCCACAACCATCAGGGCAAAATATTCGGTGGAATGGAAAAGCAGCGCCACGGTTGCCAGCATCGGGGCAAAAATCATCAACAGGACTGCCCCGATTGTCCCGCCTGCAAACGAAGATACCGCGGCAACGGTCAGCGCCTTGCCCGCTTTGCCCTGACGCGCCAGCGGGTAGCCGTCAAAACTGGTGGCAACGGTTGAAGCCACGCCGGGCGCGTTGATGAGAATAGACGATGTCGAGCCGCCAAAAATCGCCCCGTAATATACCCCTGCCAACAGGATTAACGCCGTTGACGGGTCGCCGATTGAAATGGCCACCGGTATCATGATTGCGATAATAGACATGGGCCCAAGGCCCGGCAGCATGCCGATGAAAGTGCCAATCAGCACGCCGCCAATGACCATCAGAATGTTGGTGAATGTGAAGGCTGTAACAAGACCCTCAATCAATCCTTCAAGCATGGTGCATCATCCCTTTCAGATGAACCAGGGCCAGGGCCTGAGGAAAATCCCCAGAACCTCCTGCACCAAATACCAGATGCCAAAAACCGCCACCAGCGACACCGGCACCAGAATATGCAGCTTGCGTTCGCCCAGAATGTAGCTGCCCAGTGACAGGAATATCAGCGAAGAGAGCAGAAACCCCATCGGGCGCAGGGCCAGTGCATAAACCACCATCAGAACCAGCAGCGACAGCGCCTGCCCGAAATTATAGTGAAGAAGTCGCCGGTAGTCGATTTCGCCCTCTTTGGGACCATCCGCTGTTTTTTTTCCACCAAAGAGAATAATCAGTCCTGTGATCAGCCCCATCACGGCCAGAATCTTGGGGAATGTGCTCGGCCACACCGGATTGCGGCGCATGAAAGGCGCAAGCGAAGCGTCCATGGTGAAAAACGCCGTATAGCCATAAATCAGACAGACGGTGACAAATACCAGGGCAATCCAGCGCTCCAGTGCCATTTTGGCCTCCGGGTCAGATTCATCGGACATTGGAACAAAATGGTGGGAAATACCCTGCCCGCCTCAGCGGGCAGAGTATATAGTTCAGGTTCCTAGAGGAAGCCCAGCTTGATCATCAAATCCTTGATGATGCCTTCCTGATTTTCCAGGAAAGCGACAAAATCATCACCGGAATTGTGGATGTTGACCCAGCCGTTGCGCGCCCGCACTTCTTCCCACTCGGGGGTATCATACATGGCGGTCAGGGCTTCCTGATAGGCCGCCAGTTTTTCAGCAGGCAGGCCCGGAGCGGCAAAGAACCCGCGCCAGTTGACAAAATCCATGTCTATTCCCTGCTCTTTCATGGTCGGCACGTCGGGGGCGGCGTCGATGCGCTCATCCGAAGTTACGCCGATAATTTTGACTTCCCCTGCCTCAGCCAGCGCCACAGCTTCAGAAAACCCGGTTGAAAGGGCGGCAATCTCACCGCTCAGCAGCCCGGCCATGGCCATGCCGCCAGCATCATAGGCGACATATTTAACCGCAGTGGGGTCTTCACCTGCCGCTTGCATCACCATGGCGGCAACCAGATGGTCCATGCCGCCGGGCACCGAGCCACCACCGATTGAAACTTCGGAGGGGTTGGCGCGATAGGCCGCCAGCAGGTCATCCATGGAGTTGATGGGACTGTCCTTGCCCACAACCAGCGCCGCGTAATCGCCAATGGTTCCGGCAACCATGGTCAGGTCACGGAAGTTCTGCGAAATGACGCCGGTCAGCGCCCGGATAACGATGGGGGTCGAGTTGACCATCAGCGTATCATAGTTGCTTTCAGCGTTTTCTATCAGGTAACCGATGGCCTTGCCGCCGCCACCCCCGGACATGTTTTCGTAAGTTGCGCTGCCGATAATGCCCGCATTGGTCAGGGCTTCGCCAGTGCCGCGCGCGGTGCCATCCCAGCCACCACCGGCTCCACCGGGAATGAGAAAGTGAATCTGGTCAAGGACCTGATGGCTGCCGGCAAGAGCGGGACCGCCCGAAACCATGAGCGCGGCCGCAGCGGCCAGAATGGCCCTGCGTCCAAATGTTGTTTTCTTCATGATGTTGTTTCCTCCCTGAAACGAAAAAGCGCTTCGCCGCAATATCGGCGCTTGCAAAAACCACTTTCACGCGGAAAGCTGACATCAACCTGTCACGCAACAATTTTGATGGAGTTGCCCTTGCGCTTCCTGCTGATTGAGGACAATGCCGACCTGGCCGTTTCGGTGCGCGACCGTCTGGCACTCGATGGCTATGGGGTGGACTGGGCCGAGAGCATCGGGGCGGCAGAGGATTGCCTGGCAGGCGCCTCTTACGATTTGATTTTGCTTGATATTATGTTGCCGGATGGGGATGGGCGCGCTTTTCTGAGCGCCCAGAGAAGCCGCGAAAACGATACGCCCATCATTGTCATCACAGCACGCTCCGAGGTCTCGGACCGGGTCCATATGCTCGACTTGGGCGCCGATGATTATATCACCAAACCGTTTGATTTCCTGGAACTTGAAGCGCGCTGCCGGGCCGTAATCCGGCGCAAAAACGGTGCAGCCAGCAATGTCAAACACTATGGCGACCTCGAATTTGATTCTCTTTCAGCAACCGTAAAGGTCGCCGGGCGGGTGTCGGAGTTGCGTAATCGTGAGTTGCGGCTGATGGAGATATTTTTTTCCTCACCTGAACAGATTTTCCCAAAATCGCAACTTTTGGACCGCCTGTTTTCCTATGCCGATAATGTCTCGGAGAATGCCATCGAGGTCTATGTCGCCCGCCTGCGCCAGAAAATCGACGGCGGCGCGGTGCGTATCGAAACCGTGCGCGGCATTGGCTATCGCATGAGCAAACAGGAAACACCACGCCCATGAACGCGCCCCTGAAACCTAGCGCTTCCCTGCGCCAAAGGTTGCGCCTGCAACTTCTGGGGCTCATCGCCATTTTGTCGTTGTTGCTTTATTTTTCGGTGCGCACCATTGCCGGGGGCGCTGCTGAAACCACGCAGGACAACATCCTTTCCGCTTCCGCCACCTCTATTATCGAAGCCCTGCATGCTGAACAGGACGACATTCTGCTCGACATCCCATATGCGGCCCTGTCCATGCTCGGAGCCAACAGCGAGGAAAGGGTATTCTACCGGATCATGACCAAAGCCAGCACAATCACCGGATATGACGACCTGCCTGCTCCCGAAACCTTTCCCGCCCCGGAGCAGCCGGTATTCTATAATTCCGAGTATCGCGGAAGCGCCGTGCGCATTGTCGCCATGACCCGGGTCATCACGGTCAGAGATACACCCACCGAGGTGCTGGCGCTGGTGGCCCAGACCCGGCTGGGGCAGGATGCCATCACCGCCCGCATTGCCAACACCGCTGCGGCACTGGGGGTCGGCTTTTTTCTTATCGCCGGCATTCTGGGCGCGCTGACCGTTGAAAGCGCCCTGCGCCCCATCGTAAACATAGCCCAGGCGGTGCAGCGGCGCGGGCCCCATGACCTGCGCCCCATGCTCAAACCCGCGCCCTTAGAACTTGCCCCGCTTCTGGCCTCGCTGAACAGCTTCATGGAGAGGTTGCGCACCGCCCTGCTACGCACCGAGGATTTTATCGCCGAGGCCGCCCACCGGGTGCGCACTCCCCTCGCCACCGTAAGAGCCCAGACCGAGATTGCCTTGCGCCGGGCCAAAACCCCTGAAGACCGCGAGGCCCTGCGCGCCGTCATTCGCGCCGTTGACGAAAGCGCCCGCTCGGCGGGGCAGTTGCTCGACCATGCCAGCGTCACCCTGAGGGCTGACAAGATGGAGCGGGGGGACGTTGATTTATCGGCGCTGGTCAAGGACCTGGTGCACGGTCTGGCTCCGACGGCAGAAATCCGTGACATCCGCATCATATTGCACCCCGCCGAAGGCGAATTCACCACCATCGGCGACCCTGTTTTGCTCATGGGGGCTTTGCGCAACATTCTGGACAATGCCATCAAATATTCCCCGGACGAGAGCGAAATTTCTGTGGTTCTGAGCGCAGAGGAAGAACTTTGCTGCATCACCATTTGCGACTCAGGACGTGGCCTTAATGACGCCGAACAAAAAACGCTGACCCGGCGCTTCGGACGCGGCAGCAATGTTGCAGATGTTGTCGGCTCAGGCCTTGGCCTGACCATCGTTTCAGAAGTGGTTGCGGCTCATGGCGGCAGTTTCCGGCTCACGCCCAACAAGGAGAGAGGCACATGCGCCAAAGTCTGCCTGCCACGAAAATAGTCGGGGCCATTCTGGCGATTCTTGCTCTTGCAGCCGGCCCCCCAAGAGCTTTTGAAATCGAAACAGAACAGTATTTTGCAGCCGTGGACGGCTCCAGCGAGATCACCATCATGTCCACCGCTGACCTGTCGGTGTTCGCGCCGCTTGTCCGGGGTTTCCAAAACCGGAACCCCCGTGTCAGCGTGCGCTATGTCGTGCTCTCCAGCGCCGAGCTCTATTCAGCCGTGCTTGCGGGGGAGGCTGCCCCGGACCTGGTGATTTCCTCGGCCATGGATTTGCAGACCAAGCTGGCCAACGACGGATTTGCCCAGCCTTTCCGCTCGCAGGCCACCGAAACCCTGCCCGCCTGGGCCCGCTGGCGCGACGAGCTGTTTGCCTTCACGCTGGAGCCTGCGGTGCTTATTCTTTCAAAACCCGCCTTTGCCGATCTGCCGCGGCCCAAAACCCGGCAGGATCTGATTGAACTGCTGCGTGACAATCCAGAGCGCTTTAAGAACCGCATTGGAACCTATGATTTGCGCACCAGCGGGCTGGGCTATCTTTTTGGCACCCAGGACACGCGTCAATCGGAAACCTTCTGGCGCTTGTCCGAAGTCATGGGTGCTTTGCAAACAAGGTTATATTGCTGCTCTGGTCAGATGATAGAAGACGTAAGAAGCGGTGAACTTGCCCTCGCCTACAATGTGCTGGGCTCTTATGCCGACGCCCAGGATGAAAGCAATGTCGATATCGTTCTGCTTGAAGATTATACCAGCGTGATGATGCGTACCGCCCTCATCCCCAACAGTGCAAAAAATGCCCAGCTCGCAGGCACCTTCATCAATTATCTGCTCAGTACGGACGGGCGGGCGCTGCTCAGGGCGGAAATCGGGCCGGGCCCGCTTGATACGGACACCTTTTCCTCCGAACAGAACCTGAGGCCCATTCGGTTGGGCCCGGGCCTGCTGGTCTATCTGGACCAGCTCAAGCGCCAAAGTTTTTTGCGCGCCTGGGCCAGCGCCATCATTCAGCCCTGAGAGGCCCTCGGGTATTGCCGGTCTGTCAAATCAGCCGGTACTGGGCCGCCTTGTTGCGCAGGAATGGCAACCCCTTGCCCATCACCTCTTCATGGCTTTTGGCAACCGGGCGCCAGACACAAAGCCCGTGGGCGATCTCTGGCGGCATGTTGACAAAACTCTCCATTGCCAGCCCGCCCGTGAAGCCGATAGCGGCCAGCGAGGCGAAAATCTCGTCCCAGTCGCAGGTGCCCTCACCCGGCGTGCCCCGGTCGCTTTCAGAAAGATGGATATAGCGCAGATGCTCGCGCCCATCCAGAATGCCGTTGCCGACACCCTTTTCCTCGATATTCATATGGTAGGTGTCCAGATGCAGGAACAAATTTTCTGCACCCACTTTCTCAATCATTTCAACCCCTTGAGCGGCTGTGTTGATGAGATGGTTTTCATATCGGTTCACCGGCTCAAGCCCCAGCGCAATTCCGGCTTCCCCGGCATGGCGCGAAACGGTGGACAGCACCCGCGCCACATTGTCCAGCTCTGTTTGTGTGGGCGGCAGCCCGGAACGCTCGCCAATGCCCCCATAAATGACGCCTGAAAGGGCTTCAGCCCCAATGGAAGCGGTTTTATCAATGGCCGCCCTGAGAAAGCCGATAGCCCCTCCGGGGTTTCTTGAGGCCCAGACCGGCTCGGGCAGGCCAAGGGAACACACTGAACGCAGTTGGTGTTTTTCCAGTAGCGCCCGGCTGTGGGCGGCGTCGACGGCTTGCGGGTTCAGCAGGGCAATTTCGATAAAGTCCATGCGGTTTTCCACAGCGGCAGCAACCGCCTTTTCGGCACCCTCACGGTCCCATGCCATGGTCCACATGCTGGTATGAACGCCAAATCCCTGCATGCGAGCCCCCATCTTTCCCTGTTTTATGCCAAATCGCTGACAGTCTTTTGCTACCCGCCGCTTTGGAAACTGAATCCTACCGGCTCTCTACCAGCGGGTGCTCAAGCCGGTCACCAACGACAAGGCCAATTTCGCGTGAACGCCCACCGGGAATTTCAAGCACAAAACGCACCGGAAAACCCGATGGGATTGAAGTGGGGTCCTGGGGCCGGGCGTTTTCATGGATGGATTTTATCTCGCCGTCGGCTGCGATAAAAATCATATCCAGCGGAATGAAGGTGTTGCGCATCCAGAACGAAACCTCGCGCTCTTCGCCAAAATCAAACAACATGCCAGCATCATCGGCCAGCGACTGGCGGAACATCAGCCCTTGCGCCCGCTTCTGGCTGGTATCGGCTATTTCGACATTGAATACGACCGGCCCGTTGGCGGTGACAAGCGTGGCTTTGTTTTCATCCGCGCACGCGGCCACAACCGTGAGCAGCAAAACCGCAACCACAGCTTTTGTCAGACGATAAAGATGCGGCAGGGCAGAACTCATAACGCCAGACTCGTGAAAAAATAAAACCCGTCAGTGGGAGGCCGGAGCCTCGCCCCAGTCTTCAGGGCGGATCTCAGCAACCATCAGCCCTTTTGGACCCTCCCCGTAGCGCACCAGCACGAACTGACCGGGGCGCAATTCGGCAAAGCCAAAGCGCCTCAGCGTTTCCATGTGCACGAAGATGTCCGGGTGCCCCTCACCCTTGGAAAGAAAACCGAACCCGCGGACCCGATTGAACCATTTCACCTGCAAACGCTCCAGCGCGCTTGTGGGCTCGACCACCACATGGGTGCGCGGCTCCCCCATCTGCGCGGGGTGCAGGGCCTTTGTGTCGTCCATGGAAAGAATACGAAAGGCCTGCAGGCCACCGGGACGCGCCAGCGCCTCGCAGACGATGCGCGCGCCTTCATAAGCGGTCTGGTAGCCGTCTCGGCGCAGGCATGTCACATGCAACAGCACATCGGGCTTGCCATCATCAGGCACGATAAAGCCGAACCCCTTGGACACATCGAACCATTTTATGGTTCCGGCAACTTCGACTGCATCAACCCCATCATTGGGCAATTTGATACCAACGTCAGACAATGCCGTCTCACTCTTGGCTTCACGAAGTGCGCCCTGCGGCAACTCTGGTGTTTGTTTGGCCCCCATGGTCCCCACGCCTCTTTCATACTCGCCCCGCCAAAGGCGAAGTTACTAAAATACCCTCATATACACTTCTGCCTGCATACTTTTGACCATCTTGGCCGATTCACACCCAAAAGTTAAGGTGCATAAACAACTTTGTTACTGGTGGGCGCAAAAAACTGCACAAGCAGGGTGTTCCCCTCCGCCAAATTTGCGTGGTAGGTTGCCCCTGCAGGCCTTTGCACTGCCAGAATGCAGACAGGATTCCTTGATGAAATATTTGCACACGATGGTCCGGGTGGTGGATGTCGATGCGAGCCTCAGGTTCTACTGTCAGGGTCTGGGTCTTGAAGAAACCCGGCGCCGTGAGAATGAAAAGGGACGTTTCACCCTCATATTTCTGCGTGCACCGGGCGACACCGGCGGCGAACTTGAACTCACCTATAACTGGGACCCTCAGACTTATTCCGGCGGACGCAACTTTGGCCACCTTGCCTACAGCGTCGAAAATATCTACGAGACCTGCCAGCACCTTTCAGACATGGGCGTCATAATCAACCGGCCCCCGCGGGATGGACGCATGGCTTTTGTGCGCTCCCCGGACGGAATCTCCATTGAGCTTATTCAGGAAGGCGAGGCCCTGCCCGCCGCGGAGCCCTGGGCGTCGATGGAGAACAAGGGGACCTGGTAGGCCGAGCAGAGCAGACTTGGCGCTCCAAAGTTAATTGTTTTTTGACCCTGCCGGTTAGCGTAGGCTTAGCCATCTTCACGCTAGATTTGCGCCAGAATTCCTTTCTCGGGTGCCCGGTGCGCTTTTACGCACCGGCAAGGTCTGGTGATGTTGCGAGCAATCAGGATTTTTGGAGTTTGCCTCAGCCTCGGTGCCTGTACGCCCCTGGCCATGTTCGCCTCCTCTGATCCAAATTACCGGAGCAGCTTTGGGGTGCAGGTTGCGAGCAGCAATGTCAACACCTTGTGCATGAGCCCGGCTCTGCGTCTGGCCATCTGGGAGTTTGAAGGAAAATTCGGTAAAAAAATCGTTGTCACCTCGGGCTATCGCACCCCCTGGTACAACGCATCGGTTGGCGGGGCCGCCAGTTCCTTGCACATGAGTTGCAACGCTGTTGATTTTTTTATTCCCGGCGTACCCAAATCCGAGTTGATTGCCTTTGCCAAGGGCTTGAGAAATGTGGGCGGACTGGGCTGCTATGCGGGCCGCCCCTATATCCATATTGATGTGCGCCAGCGCCCCGCCGGCTATCGGCAACCCGTGATGTGGCGCTGCTGAGCGCTCAGTGCCGGTCGCAGGTCCGCTTGCCCCTAAATTTTTTGGTTTGGCCGGGAAAATCAGGCTTGCGCAATTCCGCGTTGCGCCCTATACGGTGCGACCTATGTGCGCGCCCATCGTCTAGTGGTCTAGGACGCTGCCCTTTCACGGCGGAAACACGGGTTCGAGTCCCGTTGGGCGTACCATTTTCCCGCACATGCCAGCGTGCTTTCACACGCGGCTTTGCGGGGAGCGGCCAAGAAGTTGGCCGACAGCGCGTGTGCCGCCTGGTTCTGGTTCGAGGAAACTCCTCTCACCCGCGCAACATTGCCCGTGGTCTGGAGCCCGTCCGGTTCAGCCTCGCAGGAACCGGGGAAACTACCTCCCCAAAAAATGCTAGCGCTCCCTTCGTCTAGCGGTCCAGGACGCCGCCCTCTCACGGCGGAAACACGGGTTCGAGTCCCGTAGGGAGCACCAGTTTCTTTCCTGGTCCGTTGTGGTTTGCACGCGGCTTGGCGTGGGCGGAGCATTGACGACTCCCCCCTTTGGCGATCAGCCACTTCAGCCGAGATACTATGCGGCCAGCTTGCACTTTAAGAGGTCCGGCTTGCTTTTTTTTCGCATTGTACTTTAGTTATATTATTATAATATTACATTCTCCCAGTTGCGATGTCATCGCGAGATAGTGCTGTCACCAGGGCTGGCACCATTCGCCCCTACCTGTTATACCATTGCGCCCATACTGTGCGCTGACGCACAAACCTTGAAACCTTTATTGGCGCAGCTCGTGGGGAGTTTTTTCGTTTGAATAGAGGGGTAACCCTTTTTTTTCGTTACTGCACGACATTTTGGAGAGAGCTTCAACTTTTCTCGGGGCACCGTGAAGTGGGGCAGCCGACGGTTGACAAACTGCGTACTTCCTATCATACCAAATTGTGAAATTGCGGTTGGCCGGCGACAAAAACTACCTGCCGTCCGGTCTGGTGCACACAGCGCGATGCAAAAAGCGGACGTTCGCTACCGACCCAATGGCGGGAAATCAGGGAGTCAGACGCAAATGGATATCAGGGAAACCCGACAGATCGGCACCACAAGCCACTATCTGCCAGTATTGGGCCTGGGAGCAAACCCGCTGGGCGGCCTTTACGAACCCATCCCTTTTGAGGATGTCAAATCCACTGTTGACACCGCGCTGAAGGCAGGTGTTCGTTTTTTTGATCTGGCCCCTGTTTACGGCTATGGAAACGCTGAAAAAAACGTAGGCAAGGCCCTGGGCGCGCATAATCGCGATGAACTTTTTGTCAGCACAAAGGTTGGCCGCCTGCTTCTGGACCCCGACGACCCTGCCTCCCTCGCAGACCGCGAGGATGTTATGGTGTTGTGGGAGGGCGAGCAGCTCTACAAGGGCACCGACCCGGTGCGTCCCTATTTCGATTTCAGCCGCGACGGGGTGATGCGTTCCCTCGAGGAGAGCGTGAAACGTACCGGCATGGAGCGATTTGATGCCATTCACATTCATGATCCTGATCTGTTTCCCGATGAGGCGATAGACGGCGCGTTCCGTGCGCTTTCTGATTTGAAGGATCAGGGGGTGATCGGGGCCATTGGCTGCGGAATGAATCAGTGGGAAATGCTGGCGGATTTCGCCAACCGCGCACCTTTTGACTGCTTCTTGCTCGCCGGGCGTTATTCGCTGCTCGACCAGTCCGCACTGCCTGAGTTGCTGCCGCTGTGCGAGCGCAACAATATCTCCCTCATCATAGGCGGGGTATATAACAGCGGAATTCTGTCTCATCCCGACCCCGGCTCCATCGGTGGCGTTTCCAGCAAAAGCGACGCCATCGGCAGCTGGACGGAAAACGTAACTTTCAACTATGTACCGGCCCCGCCCGAAATCATCGCGCGCGCCGGTGCCATGAAGCGGATTTGCGACGCGCACGGCACCAGCCTGAAGGCGGTTGCCATTCAGTTTCCCCTGCATCACCCCGCCGTTGCTTCCGTTCTGATGGGGCCGCGCACTCCCGAACATGTACTGGACAATATTGCGGCCTTTAGCGCGCCGGTTCCCGATGCCTTGTGGGCGGACTTCAAATCAGCGGGTTTTTTGTCCCCACAGGCCCCCACCCCACAGGGTTGAAAGGAACAGATATGGCAGTATTTGCTTCAAAACTTGGCGCTCCTGAAACACCACGACTGCTTGCGGGCAACGATTGGCTTTGTGTTGAAATGGCCCCTCCCCGGGCTGGCGTCACTCATGTCGGAGCGGACGGCTCATCACGGCAGGTCGCACCCGCCGGCTGTCCCAACGGGTTGTGCGTTGATGGGAGGGGGAATATCTGGGTCGCTGACACTGTGCCTCCGGCACTGCTAAAGGTTCAGATGGATGGCAGCTCTGATACCATGCTCACCGGTGGG
The DNA here is from genome assembly GCA_011322005.1 of Devosia sp. Taxonomy (GTDB): domain Bacteria; phylum Pseudomonadota; class Alphaproteobacteria; order Rhizobiales; family Devosiaceae; genus DROE01. Next base: position 5,900 of record DROE01000248.1, on the reverse strand, counting down.
GATGCCGGACCGTTTCTGTTGCCCAACGACTTGTGTTTTTCGTCCTCCGGTCTCCTTTATATGACAGACAGCGGCATGCTGATGGCCGATTGGGTAGTGGATGGCGCGCCAAGACCCGATTGGAAAAGCGCACCCTTTGACGGCAAACTCTGGGAAATCGACCTTGATGCCCAGACGGCCCGCGCCCTCGACCGGGGTCTGCGGTTTGCCAACGGCATCGCGTTTGGCCCCGATGGACGCCTTTACGTCAATGAGATGATCAGCGGCGAGGTGTTTGCCTACGATGTGACAGATGGCCGGGTCACCGGCTCCCGAACCCGCTTTGCCAACGTGCTTTCCTCCGACTGGCAGGGCGGGTTTCGCGGGCCGGACGGCATGTGTTTTTCCACGGATGGCCGTTTGTGGTGCAGCGTCTATGGGGAAGGCGTAATTGCTGTTGTATCTCCCGATGGGGAAGTGCTGGATCGGCTGAAAACTCAGGGAAGTGCCCCGACCAACGTGGCGTTTGGTCCCGATGGTGAAAGGCGGATTTATATCACTGAGCACGAACTGGGGCAAATCGAAACACTTGAGGTCGACGCACACGCCTATCCGCTGTTTGCCGGACAGACAAAATGAAAAATACCTGTCAGTTGCGCGGCGCATTCGGGCAGATTGACCTTCAGCCCGAAGGCGGGATGATCGGACCGGCGGTGTTTGATGTACCCGGCGCAGGCCGGGTTGAACCCCTCACCTGCCCGGACTGGCGCAACCGGGACGGCGCTGAAGGCCTCTTGCCGCTTATTCGCAACCTGTGCGGCGACTTTGTTTGCGTTCCCTACGGCGCGCCGGAAGTCCCTGGCGATTTGCCGGACGAATGGACAGCAGGCGCTGACGCGCCTATCGCGGAAGACCCATGGTTCCATGGTTATCCGGCAAACTCCCGGTGGCAAATCAACACCGATGACAACGGGAGCAGCACGGGCACAAGTGCTACCCTGATCACTCACCCCCCTGCTCCGCACCCTCTTGGTGAGGTTTCCCGAACGGTTTCCCTGCTGCCCGATGCACCGGGCTATATGGTGGAACTCAGTATTCTTGCCCGGCGTGACGTAACATTTCCTCTCTCCCTGCACCCCTGTTTTTTGCTGCCCCATGAACCCGGTTCCCTCCGGCTCGAGATATCTCGGGCGGCAGAGGGATGGACCTATCCTATTCCGGTCGTGCCCGAGCACGCGCCCATCGCCACGAGCCGAAGATTTGACAGTCTGAGGGCCGTTCCCAAAGTTGGAGGCGGCTCCATGGACATGACCCGACTTCCGCCTTCCGAGCGATGCGAAGTTCTGCTTCAAGTGCCCTCCCCAGACGGTCTGGTGCGGCTGATTTACGAGCGGTCCGGCTTTGCGGTGCGCTTTACCTATGACGCGCAACTGCTGCCATCCCTGGTCATCTGGCTCAGCAATCGGGGGCGGGACGAGTTCCCCTTTGACGGTGAGTTCCGCACTCTGGGCATTGAAGCGGTCGCGGGCGCATTTGACTTGGGACCGGCGGTTTCCGGCTCACCCATGAACCCGATTGCGCGCGAAGGCGTTGCCACCTGCGTTTCCCTCACCGCCGGGCAACAATTGACTACCAGAAGCAGGATAGCGCTTGAAGCTATCTGAAGGCATCAAATCAGGAAACAAGGAAACTATGGCGAACTACCCAAAGAGTGACACCGACCAAAGAGTAAAGGCCGATGCGCTTGGCGCCGTAACAGAGGCCATATTTGGCGCCTGCGGGATGAGCGGCGACGATGCCGCCCTGCTGTCCGCTTCGCTGGTTCATGCAGACCTGCGGGGGGTGCATTCCCACGGTGTGTTGCGCATCCCCGATTATGTTCACAAGCTCAAGAGGGGCGGTGTCGATGCCAGGGCCGTTCCTTCAATCGTTTCGCGCAATGGGGGAGCAATCGTGGTCGACGCGAACAACAGCATGGGACAGATTGGTGCCTCCTGCGCCATGGATCTGGCAATTGAAGCCGCCCGAGAGAACGGAGTGGCACTGGCTGCCCTTCGCGGATCCAACCATTGCGGTGCACTGGACTGGTACACATTGCGCGGGGCAGAACAGGGCATGATCGGCATTGCCGGCTCAAACGCCCTGCCCACCATGGCCCCCACCGGAGGACGCGACAAGATCGTTGGCATGAACCCCATTTCCATTGCCATTCCTGGTGGAGTGGAGCCGCCTGTGGTGCTGGACCTGGCCTTTGGCGCAACCGCACATGGCAAAATTCGGGTCTATCACCAGAAGGGTCTTCCTCTTCCTGATGGCTGGGCCTTTGATTCCAAAGGAGTGCCGACAAATGATGCAGGAAGCGCGCTGGAAGGGCTTATTCAGCCAGCCGGAGGACACAAGGGAATAGCGCTGGCCATGATGGTGGGAATGCTCTCCACGCTATTGTCCGGTGCCAGCTATGGCACGGGTTTGGGAAACATGGTCTCCGGCCCGAAAGCCGGGCGCGACGGCCAGTTCTTTATCGCCATTGATATTGCTGCCTTCCGCCCGCTATCCGCGCTTGGAGGCGATGTGGATGCGATTGTGAGGGAGGTTCACAATTCCAGTCGGCGCGATGCGGACAATCCGTTGTTGGTGCCCGGTGAAATGGAGCGCCAGTATGAAGAAAACTATGGTGCCGGTGGAATAGTGCTTCCCGCCCTCACCGTTGACGGCCTCAAAAAGTCCGCGCTGGCAGTGGGTGTGGACGAAGCATTGGTCGCGGCTCTGTGATGGGGTCCAACTCGCAAACGCTTCGGGCACAGATTCTGGACGCTCCGCTGGAACCCGAGTTGGAGAGATTTCTGACTTCCATCCGCGAGAGCGTGGCCCAAAGCGCCGGGAGCGCGCCCGATGTTCTTGCGCTGAGGCAGGCGTCACGGCGCGCACGCCTGGGCTGGTCGCTTTCAGGCCCAACCCTGGATACAAGCGAAAGCCAAGAGTTTGGTATGCTCACCCGCAACTACTCGCCCCCCGGCGCCCGGTCCGACCGCCTGCTGATCTATCTGCACGGGGGCGGTTGGGCCATGCTTGACCTGGATACCCATGACCGTTTGATGCGGGCCTACGCCCTACGCAGCGCCTGGAATATCATCGCTCTTGACTATCCATTGGCGCCTGAAACCCGGTTTCCGCAAAGCCTTGCAGCGTGCACCGGCACAATAGAGCACATCATTGAAAATGTGGGCGCCGCCGGACTGAAGCCAGAGAATATCGTGTTGGGCGGAGATTCCAGCGGTGCCAATCTGGCCCTTTGTGTGGAGCTTGATCGCCAGCGTAGAGGAGAGCCCTCGCTCGGGGGACTTCTTCTGAACTATGGGGTTTATGACAGCGATCTGACCCGGAGTTCATACCGTCGTTTCGTTGGGGCTCCCTATCTGCTGAGCGCCGAGAGAATGGAGTTCTTCTGGAGCCAGTATTGCGCGTCACGGGAATGCAGGCAAAATCCACGCGCCGCGCCACTGCGCGCAGAGCCTGCCCTGTTGGCCAAGCTTCCCCCTGTGCATCTGACCATCGCCGCCCAGGATGTGCTGGTTGACGAAAACCTGCTGTTTTCGGACAGGCTGAATGCGGCAGGTGTTGCTGTCACCCGCCGGATTTACGCTGAGGCCGCCCATGCTTTTCTGGAAGCTGTGGACTGCTCACCGGTGGCCGACCGGGCAATAGCAAACGGGTCTGACTGGCTTGGGGGGCTGTAGCTCTCCATCTCCCCGCAGCTTATCAGACCAAATCGCCGTTGGATCAAACACCCTTCACAACTGAGCCGCAAAAGGAGCCCTACCTGATGCTTTCCATCCAACCGACATATGGCATTTCGCAGAAATTCCAGTTTCGAATCGAAGACTTGACATTTCCCGGCTATGTTTCAGGGTTGCGCGAGGTGCCAGGAAAATCTGTTCTCAGACTGAACGGCGGGAGGGAGAAAAGCTTTTACGTGGAGCCTGTGCCCGATCTGGGCACTGACTGGCTTAACGGGTACAAAGACTCTCCGGGTGAGCTGCGCTGCCGCCATTTTGGCGAGTTCTGCGTGGAAATCCCCCGCGATGACCCCGAGTTGGTGGCGGGGCGCAATCGCCTGAAGCTGGAGGTGGTTGATGGACAGACCACAAGTGTCACCAATATAGAATTTACCTGGGATCCCACTCCGCTGCCCGCCGAACTTGACCTGAGCGATCTGACGCGGTTTGCCGGTATTCAACAGGTGGGGCAGGTAGTCAACGGAGCGTTCGACCTCGACAGGGCGGCCAACCTCATCCGCTCGCGTGCGCCGGTGGCACCCGATGCGCTTTTGGTGATCGGATCGCCGGGCAAGAGTCAGGAAGCAACCTATCGCGTGCGCTTTTTGGAGCCTCATCACTCCAAATGGCTTGGTCTAAGCGACTTTCATGCAGGCATGGTTGAGGGAGTCCCCGAAAGGGGGATCAAGGTTGGCTGGTCGAGTGCCGGAATGGCTGTTGCCATGCCCAGCGGAGGGGCCCGAAGCTTTATTGCCTGGGGCGACCATTCTGGCGCCCCCGAAGAGTGGGCTATTGCCACAAACCCGCCAGCCAAAGTGGCCATTGCACGCGGTCTGGCTTATCGTGTGCGTCATCAAATGCAGCTCGAATCCAGCATAAACCGGGTGCGCTTTCGCCTCTGGATTGAGGGAGAAAACGAGCCTGACACCTGGCTGTGTGATGAGCATGACGGCCTTCTGCCGGCCGCTTCTCCCCGCCACCAAGCCGCTTCGTTCAGTCTGTTCCAGCATATGGGAATGCCGGTCGAGTGGTCGGACATCAAGCTGCGCCCGATGAGCTCAGATGAGTTTGAGCACATTGATCCTGCAAGCGGGCGGCAACCGTTTTTCAAACGAGATCGCCCCGGCGCGTTTTAGGCAAAAAAATCACAGCGTGATGATCTGTGCTTACATCACGGCTTTCCAGTAGCGGTCCACAACTATGGCCAGGTGACGGTCCATCGCCTCGGCAGCCGCTTCCACGTCCTTGTTTTTGATGGCCTCGAAAATCTTCACATGCTGATCCGCAACCTCTTCAAAAGAAGCGCCGCTGGCTGAAGACTTCACCCTTTGATCCTTGAGCCAATCAGAGAGTGCAGCATTGAGTGCTTCAAAAACCGGGTTCCGCGATATCCGGGCAATCGCCAGATGAAAAGCCACATCCGTTTGAACAAAGGTATCCAGGTCTCTTGCAGCCCGGTTGGCATCCAGCGCCTTTTCAAGCTTTTTGATGTCATCTCCACTGGCGGTCTGGGCTGCCCGGCGCGCCAAGCCTATCTCGAGCAGGGCGCGCGCGTCCTGCATTTCGCGCAGGCCTTCGGGGCGGTTCAGATAATGGCGCATAGAGCCCGAAAGCTCTGCAAACATTCCATCCACCGTGGGCGTTGAAACACGGGGCACAGCACCGGGCCGGGATGTCAGAAGGCCCTGCCTTTGCAGGGAGAACAGCGCTTCGCGAACACTGGAGCGCCCAGCATCGAATTCTTCCATGATCTGGCGCTCGGCTGGCAACCGGTCACCAGGCCGCAGCCTGCCGGAAAGGACGAGCAGTTCAAAATGCTCCGCAATTTCCTGATATTTTTTCCGCGCCATCGTTTGACCAATCCCTCTGTCTGTTCCGTTAAGACCGGAGTATCGTAGAATTTGCCGTACCTTTCCAGTTTTTTTAACCTTTGGGCGGGTTGTAGCGCTTGATCCGTTGTCAGTACGCTGATAAACTTGTAAGACCAATTCTCCTAGACCAGAGCATCCATGCCCAAGCTTGCGGCCAATCTATCGACTTTGTTCGCAGAGCTTCCCATGGAAGATCGCCCAGGTGCCGCCGCTGATGCGGGCTTTGAAGGCGTTGAGATGCGTTTCCTTTCCGCCGGGCCCGATGCCCGGTTTT
>DROE01000247.1 GCA_011322005.1 Devosia sp. | reverse complement strand
GCCGGTTTCCCCGCCTATGTGTCCTCCAAGGCGGCAATCACCGGGCTGACGCGGGGTCTTGCCCGCGAGCTTGGCCCCGATAACATCCGGGTCAACGCCCTGATGCCCGGCTGGGTACTCACCAAAAGGCAGATGGACCTGTGGGCAAGCAAAGAGGCGCTGGCAGCCCATCTGGAGCGCCAATGCCTCAAGGAACACCTCAATTCCCGTGACATTGTTGATGCAACCCTGTTTCTGGCTTCCAACACCTCGCGCATGATGACCGGGCAAGCGCTGGTAATTGACGGGGGCGTGGCGGTAACCGGATGAGCAACCTGCTTTTAACCCGATGGATTGGGGTGGACTGGGGCACATCGCGCCTGCGTGCTTGGGCAATGAATTCTGAAGGGACGGTTCTGGCCAGAAGCGCTTCGGACAGCGGCATGGGGAGCCTGCGCCCAAATGATTTTGAACCGGCCCTGCTGGCTCTGGTCGCTCCCTGGCTGCGCGAGGGCTGCACTATTCCCGTTATCTGCTGCGGTATGGTGGGCTCGCGTCAGGGCTGGCTCGAAGCTCCCTATATGGCAGTGCCCGCAGCGCCCGTCACCGGAGGGGATCTGACACGGGTCAACTCCAGGGACCAGCGCATAAACGTTCACATCATACCCGGTATCATGCAGCTCCAACCCGCCGACGTGATGCGGGGGGAGGAAACGCAGATTGGCGGGCTTCTGGCTCAGGAGCCGGGCTTTTCCGGTGTGGTCTGCCTGCCCGGAACCCACACCAAGTGGGCGCGGGTCAGAGGCGGGGAACTTGTCGGGTTTTCCACTTTTATGACCGGGGAACTGTTCTCCCTGCTGGCGGAGCAATCGGTGTTGCGCCATTCGGTTGGTGCGGACGGCTGGGACAAGGGGGCATTTTGTGAAGCGGTTGTTTCTTCGCTCAATGAACCGGAGCGCTGGGCTGAAAAACTGTTCTCGCTTCGTGCCCGATCGCTGATTTGTGACCTTTCACGAACAGAGGCACGCGCCCGGCTGTCAGGGCTTCTGATTGGTCTTGAGCTTGGTGGCACCACGCAATACTGGCAGAGCCACAATGTTGCAATTCTGGGCACCGACGCCCTGTCACTGGCCTATTGTGACGCACTTGAAACCCAAGGCGCGCTTTGCAAAAGATATGATGTCGAGGCGATGACCCTCGCCGGTCTGAACAGTGCCGCCTCTCAACTCCTGAACTCACCCCACGCGCTGGAGGCGGTGCAGGATGGCTGAAACATCAGGCAGGAACCGCAATCTGGGCGTTTGTTATTATCCCGAGCACTGGCCCCGGCAAATGTGGGCAAAAGATGCCGCCCTGATGGCAAAGACCGGCCTGCGCCTGGTGCGCATAGGTGAATTTGCCTGGAGCCGCATCGAACCCGAACCCGGCGAGTTTGACTGGGGCTGGATGGATGAGGCAATTGAAACGCTTGGGGCCGCCGGGCTCAAGGTGATTGTTGGCACGCCAACGGCAACGCCCCCGCGCTGGATGCTGGGCAAACATCCCGACATGCTGGGCGTTGATGCCATGGGGCGTGCCCGAAAGTTCGGCTCGCGCCGGCACTATTGCTTTTCCCATATGGGCTACCGCCACGAATGCGCGCGCATCGTGCAAAAGCTGGGCGAACGTTATGGCAAAAGCCCCCATGTGGCAGCATGGCAGACCGACAATGAATATGGCTGCCACGACACGGTTCTGTCCTACTCCCGCTCGGCATTGCGTGGATTTCGGGACTGGTTGGCTCACAAGTATCAATCGCCTGAGGCCCTGAACGAAGCGTGGGGCAACGTGTTCTGGTCCATGGAATATGGCGCCTCTGATGAGATTGACCTGCCCAACATGACGGTTACCAAAGCCAACCCCGCCCACGAGCTGGATTTCTGGCGTTACAGTTCAGAGCAGGTGGTGGCTTTCAACCGGGTGCAGACCGACATTTTGCGCCAGTTTACCGGCAAGCCCCTGATACACAATTACATGGGCCGGACCGTTGAATTTGACCACTACGCGGTCGGGGACGACCTGGATATTGCCAGTTGGGATTCCTATCCCCTTGGTTTTCTTGAAGACCGCTCCGAGAGGGACGACGAGTGGAAACAGCGCTTCATGCGTCAGGGGGACCCTGACTTTCAGGCCTTCCACCATGACCTCTACCGCCGGGTGGGGGCCGGGCGCTGGTGGGTGATGGAACAACAGCCCGGACCTGTGAACTGGGCACCATTCAACCCCGCGCCACTGCCCGGCATGGTGCGCCTGTGGACCTGGGAAGCCTTTGCCCATGGCGCCGAAACCGTGTGCTATTTCCGCTGGCGGCAGGCCCCGTTTGCTCAGGAACAGATGCACGCGGGAATGCTGCGCCCCGACAGCGAAGCGGCACCGGCCTTGGGGGAGGCGGCTCAGGTTGCCCGTGAACTGGCCGAACTGCCTGAAATCGCCTGCGGGCGGGCCGATGTGGCGCTGGTATTTGACTATCAGTCGGCTTGGGGCTGGCATATTCTGCCCCAGGGAGAGAGCTTTGACTATTTCCGCCTGGTATTCGACTTCTACCGCGCCCTGCGCAGGCTTGGCCTTTCCATCGACATCATCTCCCCCAACGACACCAATCTGGGCGACTACAAGCTCATTCTGATGCCGGGGCTGATGGACCTGAGCGATGGTTTGAAAACCGCGATGGCGGCTTTCGGCGGTACCATCCTAGCCGGGCCGCGCACCGGTTCCAAAACCGGGGCCATGCAGATTCCTCTGCCGCTGCCCCCCGATATTCCGGGACTGGATTGCACCGTCGAACATGTTGAGAGCCTGCGTCCCGGTGCTGAAGTGCCTCTGGCCGATGGTGGTGCCTTTATTCACTGGGCGGAAAGCCTGCAAACTTCCTCAAAACCGGTTGAACTGACCGGTGAGGCAAAGCCCGCAATTGTCGAAAAAAACAAGACCTTTTATTTGGCCGGCTGGCCTGACCAAAAAGCGCTCACCCGAATTCTGAAGAACCTTTGTACACAGGAGAAAATTTCTACGCTGGACCTGCCCGATCATATAAGAGTACGCGATAGCGGACCGGTGCGCTTTTTCTTCAACTATGGAGCAAAAGCCGCCAGTTTTGAAGGTATTGACCTGCCGCCTGCCGGGGTGCACTGGCATCGGCTCTGACAAAATATCAGACCGAAGAAAAGCCACCCTCAATCATAATCACAGAGCCATTGACCAACTCGGCCGCAGGAGAGGCCAGATAGAGCGCCAGGTCGGCAATCTCCACCGGTTCGCCAAAGCGTCCCAGCGGCGTTTTGCTTAGAAAGGGGCCGCTCTTTTCGGGTGGGCTCCACAGTTCTTTGCCCATGGGGGTGAGCACCACGGTGGGGCAGATGGCGTTGACCTGAATATTGTGCTCGGCCCATTCCGCCATCAGCGATTTGGTCAGGGCGTTAAGCGCGCCTTTTGAGGTGGCATAGGCCGCGTGGTCTTTCAGCGCGATGACGCCGGTCTGGGAGGAGATATTGATAATCTTGCCCCAGCGCTGTGCAATCATTTTTGGAGCCAGCGCCTGAGACAAAAGAAACGGCGCGCGCAGATTGACCGCCATCGTCCGGTCCCATTGTTCAAGCGTTAAATCAAGGGCTGCGTCCACCAGCGCGATGCCGGCGGAATTGACCAGAATGTCAATGGTGCCCACCTGCTCAAGCGCGGCTTTGGCCGCGTGCCCGGGACCATCGGTGCTGGCAAGGTCAGCGGTCAGGGTCAGGCAATTCCGCCCCTTGGCCCTGACTTCCCCGGCCACGCCTTCAAGCGCTTCTTCGTCTCTGGCCACAGCGACAATATCCGCACCCGCATCGGCGTAAACCCGGCAGATTTCCGCCCCGATGCCCCTTGAAGCGCCGGTAACAAGGGCAGTGCGGCCCGCAAGGGAAAAACGCGTTTGCCAGTCAGCCATCTTGTTACTCCAGATTTGTGTGCCGGGCCCGCATGGCCGATGCACTGACGTCAAGATGGTCGGCCAGCATCAGCACCAGAATTTCAAAAGCCACAAACTGCACCCCCTCATAGAGCGAACCCATGGGCAGGATGGAGGTATCAGCGCCTGTGTCGTTTGCCATGGTCTGGGCCGGAAGAACCATGACATTATCGCACATCATGGGCACTTGCGCATCGGGTTGCGCGGTAAAACAGGCGCTGGCCGCGCCCGCCTCTTTTGCAACACCGACCAGAGCGGCAACGGTTGAAAACATGCCCGGCCCGGCGCTGACAAGCAAAAGGTCGCCGGACCCAAGGGCAGGGGTGCTCATGTCGCCCACCACATGGGCATCAAGCCCCAGATGATAGAGCCGCATGGCAAGGGCCTTCATCATCAACCCTTCGCGCCCCACCCCGTAAAGGGCGATGCGCCTGGCCCCGGCAATGGTTCGCACCATCGCCCTGACTTGGAGAGAGTCGATTTTTGCGATGCAATCGCTGATTTCAGCACATGCACCACCTCCCAGCCTAGTAAAATCCACTGTTTCCATTTCCTCCTATTCCGCCGCGAACATGGGTGGCACGATAACAGTATCGACGGCCCTGTTCAAAAGACCCGCCTCCTCAAGCAGGTCGGGCAGGGTATAGCGCGAACGGATAAAGCGGCTGGCAAAAAAAGTCTCGCGCAAATGCCCGGGGCTGACCCCGATGTCAGAGGCGTTTACCGGCGCACCGGCGGCCCGCAGCAACTTCGCCATGTCCGGGGCGCGCATCAAATGGGAGGAAAGGCGCGCTTGCAGGTCGGGCCAGATGGAAACCAGAGTTTCCAGCCGCTCCCCAAGCGCTTCGGGAGCAAGGTGTTTTGCTCTGGTTTCCTCCCGGGCGCGCCTGATAATCCGGGCATCGTCAAAAGTGGCGTCAATGAGGGCGTATTTGTCGCCCAGCGTGGGGGCGGACGAAATGATGCGCGCCGGGTCGAGCGTGCTCAAATCCTGCTCAATCAGCCAGTCATACATGGCAAGGGTGGTCATGCAGCCCACCGCGACGCAGGCACCGTGCGAAACATGTCGGCCGTCAAATTGCAGCCCCTCCATCTCCCACAGATGGGCAATCTGATGGTCAGCCCCCGAAGCGGGGCGCGAGGAGCCATGGAACTCCATGGCCAGCCCCACAACACTGAGACCGGCGAACAGACGTGCTATTGCCGAAAAATCACCTCTGGCCAGGGCGGCAGGGTTGGCCAGCCAGCCGGACAAATGATTTTGAACCAGCGGCCAGGCCAGGTCATCCAGAGGTTCAACCCCCAGCGCATCGGCCAAAATCCAGTCGCCACCGGCAGGAACCTTGCCCGCAAGGTCGCCATAGCCCCAGCTCGTCATTGCGTCCGGTGCGGCGGCGATAATATCAAGGTCGGCCAGAATGGCCCGCGGGGCGCTGGTGGGAATGGTAATCTTGAAGCCTTCCCTGACCAGGGGGGCGCCCGCCGAAGCATACCCGTCCATGGAGGCGGCGGTAGCAATGGAGAAATAGGGCAGACTTTCCCGGTAGGCGGCATATTTGACCAGATCGTTTATTACTCCCGAGCCAAGTGCTATGGGAACGGGCCCCGGTACCTCGAGCAGCGGGCGGAATGTCTCCGCCAACTCAACACTTGCCTTGGGCAGGGGAGCGGCCGGAATGATGTGTGTGGTGACACCAAAACCTTCCGCTTTTAGGCTTTGCACCGCCGGGTCCCCGGCAGCGCTAAATCCGGCTTCGTCAGCAAACAATATGGCCTGGTTGCCATCAAAGTGACTGCGCACCATTGCTCCGGTTTTTTGTATGGCACCGCGTTCGACCAGCAATTGACGGATGGTTGCGGATTGCTTTACCGCCGGTTCGACAATCTCCCTCAGCTCTGTTTGCCAATCGGGCATTGCGCCGCGCCCTCTCAGCTCTGCTCGATGGACAGCCCGGAGGCGTCAAACTGATGAAGGCGTTCCTTGGGAAAAGCCAGCCCGATTTTGGCCCCGGAAGGGGTTTTGTCGTCACCATCCGTTTTGACCACGATATTATCGTAATCGCCATTGCGCACATATAGATAGCTTTCGCCGCCCAATTGCTCCTTAACCGCAACAGTGACGTCAAGAGCGCCCTTGCCCGCCCCGGTTATCTGCACATGCTCGGGGCGGATGCCGATGCGTACGGTTTTTTTGTCCAGCTTGTCCGCGCCCTTTTTGCCCAACTGCTTGCGGTCAAGAAAGTTCATGGCCGGCGAGCCGATGAACCCGGCGACAAATTCCGTGCGGGGATTGTGATAAAGTTCGAGAGGTGCACCGACCTGCTCGACCCGGCCCTCGTTGAGTACAACGATAGTGTCGGCCATGGTCATGGCCTCAACCTGGTCATGGGTTACATAAATCATGGTTGCGCCAAGTTGCTTGTGCAGGGCTTCAAGCTCGATGCGCATCTGAATGCGCAGCTTGGCGTCCAGATTGGAGAGCGGCTCGTCGAACAGAAAAACCTTGGGGTCCTTGACAATGGCGCGCCCGATGGCCACCCGCTGGCGTTGCCCCCCGGAAAGCTGGGAGGGTTTGCGGTCCAGATATTCCTCGAGTTGCAGGATGCGCCCCGCCTCGGCAATGCGCCTTTCGCGCTCTTCGGGCGGCACCTTGTTGACCTTCATGCCGAACTCGACGTTCTGGCGCACGCTCATGTGGGGGTAAAGCGCATAGGACTGAAAAACCATGGCCACATCGCGGTCGGAAGGGGCGGTCTCGGTAACGTCCTTGCCGCCGATGAAAATCTTGCCCGACTGGATGCCCTCCAGCCCGGCAATGGAACGCAGCAGAGTGGATTTTCCGCAACCCGACGGCCCGACAAAAACCACAAATGCGCCGTCTGCTATCGAAAGGGAGACATCGGTGAGAGCCGGAACCCCACCGTATGATTTGTTGACGTTTTCAAGTGTGACTTCAGCCAATGATGCTCTCCACAACAGCCCGTGTCTTTGCCGCCCCAAACGATCCGGCATTTGCCCAATGTCAGAATTGTGTTGACAGAAGGCTAATTCGTTACATATGTATTGACCACTATACAAATGAATGTCAATCCTAACATTCTAAAGGGAGGAAAAAATGAAATTTAGAACCTGTGTAAGCACACTGGCCCTGACAGCCGGCTTGACACTCGGGGCCGCTCAGGCTTCGGAGTGGACACTGGAGAAAGCGGCGGCCCCCTATGCGGGCACCACCGTTGATGTAGTGTTCCTGCTGCGGCCCGGTTATGAGGCCGCAGAAGCCATGTTGCCCGAGTTTGAAGCCCAGACCGGCATCAAGGTGAACATCGTCAAGCATCCATATGAGAATGCGCTGGGCCAGCAGGTCCGTGACTTTGTTGCCAATGGTGACTTTGACATTGCGCTGATTGACCTGGTGTGGATCGGCAACTTTGCCGAAAACGACTGGATTGTTCCCGTCTCCAAGTTCACATCAAACCCCGATCTGGCTGATCCCGAACTGGATATGGATGACTTCTTCCCGCTGGTCCTGAACGCCTTTGGCGGCTGGAACGGCGAAATCTATGGCCTGCCTTTTGACAATTATTCAGGCCTGTTGTTCTACAATTCATGCATGCTGGAAGAAGCAGGGTTTGATGGTCCCCCCGAGACATGGGCCGAGTTGAAGGATGTTTACGGTCCCGCTCTGACCAAGGACGGCAAATATGCCTTTGCCCTTCAGTCCAAGCGCAATGAAACCCAGTCTGCCGATAGTTTTGCCCGCATGCTTTGGCCCTTTGGCGGTTCGTTTCTTGACGAAAATTTCCGCTCCAATCTGCTTTCCGAGGAAAGCCAGGCCGGCCTGAAATTCCGTCAGGACCTGATGCAATATATGCCTGAGGGTATTGTTTCCTACGACCATGCCGAGGCGGTCAACGCCTTCGCCCAGGGTGATGTGGCCATGATTACAGAATGGTCGGCGTTCTACTCTTCGCTGAAAAATCCTGAAACGTCCAAAGTGGTCGACTGCATGAAAATTGCGCCTGAGCCCAAAGGCCCTGCCGGTCGCAAGCCCGCCCTTGGCGGCTTCTCGCTGGCTGTTGCCTCCCAGGCCGATGAAAACGAGCAGGCCGCAGCATGGCTGTTCATCCAGTGGGTGACATCCAAGGCCAACGCCCGCGAGTATCTTGAGCGTGGTGGTGTTCCGGCCCGCCAGTCCGTTTATGAGATGGACGGTGTGGCCGAAGCCTATGATTTCGTGCCCGCTCTGGTTGAGAGCTGGCAGGACGGCGTACCCGAGTTCCGCCCGCGGTTTGCCGAATGGCCCGAAATCACCGAGATTGTCCAGGAGTGGGGCACCAAGATGATGCTTGGTGAAGTGACCACCGAAGAAGGCGCTAAAATTCTTGGTGAGCGTATGGAAGCCGTTCTTGAAGAAGCTGGCTATTATTCGGGTGACAAGCCTCTGGCCCAGTAACAGGTTTCCTCGTAAACTCTCGGGGGTGCCCTTTACGGTGCCCCCGGTTTTTTTTGACGCTCAAGGTGTAACCAGATGGCTGTAAAAACACCGCGCGGAACAATATTCGGCTTTCTGGCCCCCGCCGTCATAACGCTGGCCGTCGTGGGCATCGTGCCGCTGCTCTATGCGTTTTATACCAGCCTGCACTTTTTCAATCTGACCAAGCTCAAGAATGTGCGCTTCATCTGGTTTGAGAACTATGCAAGCGTTCTGACCGACCCTGTGTTCTGGGAGGCCATGGGCCGCACTTTCGCCATGCTTCTCATCGCACTGCCGCTCCAGATCGCCATCGGCCTTGGCATTGCGCTCATCCTGCATGCGCCCGGTCTGGGCTTTCTTCGCCTGCTCACAAGGCTGTCTCTGGTTTTGCCCATGGCAACCACCTATGCGGTGGTCGGGCTTCTGGGCCAGGTGATGTTCAACCTCAAATTTGGTGTAGTCAATCAGCTCATTGGCTTTTTGGGCATTGCACCCGTCAACTGGATTGGCGACCCCTTCAACGCCTTTGCCATGATTATCTTCTGGGACGTCTGGCAGTGGACCCCGTTTGTGGCGCTGGTGCTGCTTGCCGGTCTGACCACCGTGCCCAGCGAAGTGGAAGAAGCGGCGCACCTTGAAACCAAAAGCTGGTGGACCGTGCTCCGCCATGTGCAGTTGCCGTTTCTGATGCCCGGGCTTGTGGCAGTGCTGATTTTGCGTACCGCCGACACGCTGAAACTTTTCGACATGGTGTTTACCCTGACCCGCGGCGGGCCGGGTTCTTCCACCGAATTGATTTCACTGATGATCCAGCGCGTCGGGTTTCGCGCCTTTGATCAGGGGGTGGCTTCCGCCCAGGCCATTATTCTGCTGATCATCACGATAATTCTGGCTCAGTTCTACATCAAGGCGTTTTACAAGGAGGTCTGATATGGCAGCGACACCAGGCACTTCGCGCTCTCTGGGCGCCCAGATCGCCCTGATGCTGGTAATTATCGTGTTTTGCGTGTTTCCCTTCTACTGGATGGTGACGACTTCGCTCAAAACCCAGGTGCTGGCGCTTGAAAGTCCCCCGGTCTGGTTGTTCCAGCCTACTGTTTCCAACTATCTCACGGTTCTGTTCGACGACGGGGTTCTGCGCACGCTTGTCAACTCGCTGATTGTGGCGGTTTCAACGACAGCGCTGGCAATTATGCTGGGTCTGCCCGCAGCCTATGCGCTGGCCCGGTTCGAATTTCGCGGCAAGAAGGACCTGTGGTTCTGGTTCATCACCAACCGGATGATTTCCCCCATCGTGCTGGCCCTGCCGTTTTTCCTCATCGTGCGCAACCTCGGAATGCTGGACAAACACATTACGCTGATCCTGATCTATCTGACCTTTAACCTGCCCATCGTCATCTGGATTTGCACCGACCAGTTCCGCTCCATTCCTTATGAGCTTGATGAAGCCGCCTCGCTTGAAGGAGCCTCCCAGTGGCGCATATTCCGCTCCATTTGCCTGCCTCTGGCCATGCCCGGCGTTGCGGTGTCGGGGATATTTTCCTTCATCTTTTCGTGGAACGAATTGATGTTTGCACTGGTCCTCACACGCACCAACGCCAAGACCGCCCCGGCAATGGCGGTGAGCTTCATGGAAGGCTACAATCTGCCTTACGGAAAAATCATGGCCACCTCGACCCTGATCGTGATACCGGTGCTGATATTCGCACTGATCGCGTCCAAGCATCTGGTGCGCGGGCTGACCATGGGGGCGGTGAAATGAGCAGGAACGTCAGCATTGGCGAGGGCGACTGATTGGCCCGGCCTTCGAATTCTCTAAGGATTGACGAAGAAGAGCGCTTGCTGGTGCGCATCGCCTGGGCCTGCGAAATCGAGGGCATTACCCAGGCGGCGGCGGCCGAAAGGTTTGGCATAACGAGGCTCAGAGTAAACAAATCGCTGGCCGAAGCGCGCCGCCGCGGCATCGTGCGGGTGTCGATCAATTCCATCTATAGCCCGTGCGCAGAACTGGAGGTTGCTCTGGTGCAGCGTTACAGCTTGCGTGATGCCCGCATCGTGCCCACTCCCAAAGACCCCGCCTCCGTCCAGACCATTGTCGGAATAGCTTTGGGACATCATCTGAGTGCACTGCTTATGGGCCCTGAGGTGCGTCTGTTTGGCATGAGCTGGGGCAACACGCTTAATCTTGCCACCCGGCACATGGAACCCATCAACCGCCCCGACCTTGAAATAGTTTCGGTGATGGGTGGCCTGACCAGGGGCTCGGAACTCAATTCCTACGAGATTACCCAGCGGCTGGCTGAATTGTGCAATGCTGACCATTCCTATTTCACGGCCCCCATCTATGCCGGTTCGGCCGAGAGCCGTGACGTGCTGATCGCCCAGGACGTGTTCAAGCAGGTGATTGAAAAAATCCGCAGCGCTGATGCGCTGGCCATGGCGGCGGGTGACATGGCGCAATCTCTGTTGATCCGCGACGGCCTGCCTTCGGAGTTCAGTGCCAAGGAACTCATCGAAGCCGGGGCGGTGGGCGATATTCTTGGCTATATGCTCGACCGCGACGGCAACCCCATCGACCACCCGATAAATGGCCGCCTGATCGGTGTTGAACTGGACGACCTGCACGATATTCCCGATACTATTCTTGCCGCCGGTGGCGCGCACAAGGTGGCGATCATGCAGGCTTCCCTGAACCGGGGTTTTGTAAATACTCTGGTCACAGACGAAGAAACCGCCCGCTCCCTGCTGTGAGGTTTTGTCTTAGATGACGCTCTACGCTGGCATTGACATGGGTACATCCGGCGTCAGGATCGTACTTGCCGACGGGGCTGATAAAATCCACGCCGAGGCCTCGGTTGCCCTTGAGGTTGACCGGCCTCATCCGGGCTGGAGCCAGCAACACCCCGACCTGTGGTGGCAGGCGACCGGCAAGGCTTTTGAACAACTGGCGGCAGAATACCCCCGCTTGATGGCGCGGATCGCGGGCATTGGCCTTTCCGGGCAGATGCTTGGCTCAGTGCTGGTGGACAAGAACGACAGGCCGACCCACACCTGCATCCTGTGGAACGACCAGCGCGCCCTTGCCGAATGTAAGGAACTTCTGGCCCGTGTCCCGGATATGGGAATGCGCACCGCTGGCACTCCCGATCCCGGCTTTACCGCCCCCAAGCTATTGTGGCTGGCCCGCCATGTGCCCGAAGCGCTGGAGAGGGCAGAGATTCTGATGCTGCCAAAGGACTATGTGCGCCTGTGCCTGACCGGGGAGCACGCCAGCGAGCCTTCCGATGCTGCCGGAACACTGCTTCTGGACTGCAAAAGCCGCTCCTGGGACGCTGAACTTGCCGAGGCCGCCGGCTGGGGCCTCAACCGTCTGCCAACACTTGTGGCTTCCCATGAACAGGCCGGAACGCTTCGTGTCTCCCTGCAACAGCGCTGGGGCATAGAAAAACCCGTGCCGGTGGCGGCGGGGGCAGGGGACAACATGGCCTGTGCGCTTGGGGTGGGGGCAACAAAGCCGGGGGATGCGGTGGTCACCCTTGGCACCTCGGGGGTGTTATGCATCGTGGATAGAAAATTCCACCCGGTGCCGCAATCCGCGGTTTTTACCAACCCCCACGGCGCGCCCGGCACTTACCTGTCCATGGGCGTGGTGATGAGCGCAACCCAGTCTCTGGAGTGGATTTCTTCTCTGTGCGCCATTCCGGTGCCGCAACTGGCAGCGAAGGTCGATGAGTTGGTGGCGCGGGAAGGAATTGGGCATTTGCCGGTGATGCGCCCCTCCATCACCGGCATCAGAACCCCCCATAACCGCCCCGATGCGGGTGCCGCCATTTGCGACATAGGCGCGGGCACCGACGCTGCCGCACTGGCCTATGCGGTGATGGAGGGGGTGGCGTTTCAGTTTTTTGACTGTCTCAGGGCACAGACCGGGGCCGGGGTGCCCCTTGATAGAGTTACCGCTGTTGGCGGCGGTTCACAAAACCATCTCTGGGTGCAGCTTGTCGCCACGCTGTTTGACAAGAGCATCGTGCTGCCCAAAGCCAGCAGCGCCTCGGCCGCACTGGGCGCCGCCCGGCTGGCAAGCGTTGCCGCCGGTGATTTTTCTGTGGCGGAAGCACTGTCGCGCAAACCGTCGCGCGCCACAATAATTGAGCCGAACCACCAACTCGCTGACCTTCTCGAAGAGCGCTATACACGGTTTTGTGAATTGCCAAAATAGGTGAGAAACCCGAATGGATTCGCTTGTGTGGTGAGCACACCTTACGATGCCAAACCCGCCAGAAAGACTCTGACCTTGTCGCAAGCGGAGCCAGTACCGGCGGCAACGGCGTTGTCCGGATGACCGCGGCGGCGGGTTGGAAGGTGTTCAGTGCTGACACTCTGCCCCATGGCGGCACCTGCGCCCATTGCTATTGATGCGAACATCGCAAGGTCTGCGGGCAATTATGTCCAATCATACATAGAAGGGATGAACCCTGGTGACAGCATGAAAATCCGCACCCTTGGCACCGCAGGCATTGCAGTCCAACAGGTCTATCTCACTGTCAGACTTGGCAAAAACGCCGACACCCGCCCGCGCCTTATCGCGCCCCAAAAGTGTCGTTCAGCCTATAAATCATGATCCCAAAATAATAGTATCTGAGCACGATTTCGGTGCTTTGGAAAAACCATGTCCTCTACTGTCTTGGCGATTGTCGCAATATTGTTGACCGCTCTTGCTGCTGCTTGGGTCCTCTTGCCAGCGAAGCGGTCAGCGACACGCCAGTGCAGGTTTCCGGCCCCTATCGAAGATGTCTGGGCCGTATATAACGACCCCGAAAGCCAACCCGCATGGCGGGCTGAAATTGACAGGGTGGAAATGCATGAAACGATCTATCCCCGCAGTTGGACCGAATTCCCGAGACATGGCCCCCCAATAATATTGTCAGAGCTGGAAGTTTCCGCCCCCCATCAACTGGTTCTTTCAACACGCGCAGGTGGTTTTAATGGCCGCTATGTTGCCCGCTTCGAGCGGGGGGAGAGTGGGAAAACCATCGGCACATTCACTGAAACCGCCACGATAACGGGCTTTCTTCCAAGACTCATCTCGGCTCTGTTTGTTCGTCCGGAAAGGATCATCGAGACTTATGCCAGGGAAGCCACGGCAGAAATCGAGAGAAGGAAAAAGGCAGCTTAGCAAATGGCCAGAAGTCTGACAGCAAAACCCGTAAATTCCCTGTCGAGCGTCACGGATGTCCTGCGGTATCTGCAAGCCAACGCCAGCCAGTCGCACAAGGCAAGCGTTGCCCGAATGGGGGTTCCCCCTGAGAACGCCTATGGCGTTTCAATTGCCGTGATACGCAAACTGGCCAGACAAATCGGAACCAATCATGCTCTCGCCCTGTCATTGTGGCAGACGGGCAACCATGAAGCCCGCCTGTTGGCGGTGTTGCTGGCCGATACCAAGAAAACAGGTGATGCGCAGATCCGCCGATGGCTGGAGGATGTCGTCTCTTGGGATCTGTGTGATCATTTGTGCAAAATCCTGATTTCAAGACGGTCCGACGCATGCAGGCTGGTCAGGGAACTGGCACCTGCCCAAGAAGAGTTCATAAGACGGGC
Source organism: Devosia sp. (assembly GCA_011322005.1). GTDB lineage: Bacteria > Pseudomonadota > Alphaproteobacteria > Rhizobiales > Devosiaceae > DROE01. The sequence continues at coordinate 2,545 of DROE01000247.1, read as the reverse complement.
CGCCTTTTCTTCCATGGCGAACATCTGCATGCACCGCGATGACCTCGAAGAGGAGGTGATTGACGATTTCGTCGATATTATTTCGCAATATGCCCATGATGACCGAAATTATGTGAAAAAATCTGTTTGCTGGGCGCTTCGCGAAGTGGGCAAAAGAGACTGGCAATGTCATGAACGCGCTGTGCTGCTGGCCACTGAACTGAAGGAAAGCCCGGACAAAACGGAACGCTGGGTGGGAAGGGAAGCCTTGAAAGAACTGGAAATTCTGGTCGCGGTGCCCGAACGCAAGCGATTGCTTACACGGAAAAGCAAAATGGGAAGCAAGACACTGAAATAATCTTGTGCATTGCCCCGCGCCGCCGGATCATGGCAGTTCCGTGGCGGTGCCGGTTGTGCCGGTGCCACTGTTGGCCATGGCCGTGACGGCAGTCTGCTGCATGGAATGGACAGGGCCATCGCCAGCCTCCTCCTCGGCACGGACCAGCATCAGCTTGCTATCCTTGCCGACCCGCGCCCTCCTTGTACATGTCGATGAAAATTTCGCCCAAACGGCGGTTATCATGTTCTCCGGTGTGCAGATAGATCTTGTGGCCTCATACATTGGCTTTTTCGGAATGGCCCCGGATTTCCCGACGTTGGTTGACCTTGGCGCAAGGCCGCCTGATGCCGGAATTGACGCTCAGCGTCAAAAGCAGAGAGTTTGCAAAAAACAAGCACTGATGATGTTGGCTCCCCGGGCAAGACTCGAACTTGCGACAAAGCGGTTAACAGCCGCTCGCTCTACCAACTGAGCTACCGGGGAACACCGGGACGCAAGCCCCGAAATTCAGGTCGGCACCGTGTAGCGTTTTTGCTCCGCTTTGCCAAGACCTGTTGGCAAGGAAATTTGAACCGGTTACCGTTCAGGAGGCCGCATGGAGCTTTGCTTCTTTGTTGCATGCAATCAGGTCGGCAGGGGTGTTGATGTTGACAAAGGGGTTGGTCGGCCGGATTGCTGAATAATCTAGCGGAGCCCACTTGCGCTTGTCGAGCAAAGAGTAAAGGGCGGGTGCTGAGGGGTTGTCTTTGCCCTTCCGGGCAAAGCTCGAAAGACGCCACAGCCCGTTTGTAGGATAGACCTGATCTCCAAAGCCGGCGATAATTGCGTCCAGTTCCGGGGTCATCATCGCGTGGGCCCGGACAGCAAAATCGACCGGGAAAAATGGTGTGTCCACCGCTACGGTGAGCAGAAACTTTGTCCGGGGCATCTCGGAGAACGCAAAGGCTGCCATTTCTTTGAGCGCCGACGCGGGTCCATTGCCTGGATCGCTCAACATGATGAGGTCTTCAGCCCCGTGGAACCGGGATTTGTGATGTCTGCCTACCGAGAGCAGAATGTGCCTGCAGTCATCCCTGATGGCATCGACCACCCTTTCAAGCAGGCTTTGTCCGGCTACCTGAATACCCGATTTCAGCGCAAGGCCAAGGCGTTGGGCCTTCCCCCCCGCCAGAATGACGCCGAGGGTCTCGCCGCGCGGGTCTTGATCTGTGACGTTGGGCATGTGGGTTGGAAATCCGGGTTGGAGCAAAATTTTTTGAGGCTGGCAGGTGGGCAGCGCAGGGTTCAGACCGGTAGTTGGAGGCCACGTCCGGAATCGAACCGGAGTACACGGATTTGCAATCCGCTGCGTAACCACTCCGCCACGTGGCCTCATCAGGCGTTTGTTATTTCAAACCCCGCGTTGAGGCAAGGCCAAGTGAGTACCGGATCGCACGAATGCACAAGAAGCGTTACCAGCAACCAGACAAATTCTACAACCGGGCCCAGCTCGGTACGCGGCCGGTTCCAAAGCGGTTGGCAAACCCTCCGGCGAAGGGTTGGCAATCCCTGCGCCAGATTCTGGAATGCCATGGCCATGCCATAGGTCTTACATGAAAAATCAGGGCCTGAAGCTGCGAGAAGGGTGAACACGCAAAAAACGAGCGGGCACAACATTTGAGCAACACACCGAGGCAGCCAACAATGATGGCCAGTTTCAGATGAAAAACCGGCCCTGTGACATGCGGTTCGACGGCCATTTTTCTCCCTGCATCCACCCAAGACATAAAAAGCGAGCCCAGACGCTGGGAAACAATCCGGTCTAATCAACCATGGTGATGTGCGTTGTGCGTCTGGCTGGTGGGAATCGCTTCGTCACCCCTAAACGGGCAGGGTCCCCTTGATGACGTAAGTCAATATCTGCACCACCTGCTCGGGCGTTCTGGTGGTGGCAAGGGCCGCGGCGTCCACTTCTTTTAGGGCATGCTGGTGCTCGTCCAGGTGCATGACAATCAGCGGGATATTGAGGGCGCTGGCCATACCAGCGTCAAAGGCGGCGTTCCACTGGCGGTATTTTTCACCAAAACGCACCACAATGATGTCGGCCTTAGAAATAAGCGTGCGGGTGCGGATGGCGTTGACTTTGGCGCCCTTGTGGTCGTGCCAGAATTTGTCCGGCTCGGCCCCAAGGATTGCAACGCCGCAATCATCGGAGGCGGCGTGGTCGGTAACGGGGCCGGAAAAGCT
>DROE01000246.1 GCA_011322005.1 Devosia sp. | reverse complement strand
GAGCCTTCGGTCGAGATCGAAAGCACACCGTCTTCGGAGACTTCCGCGGAAGCGAAACCGGAGGAGTTGATGCCGTTCACCAGATCGGCCACCGTGTCACTTGCCCCGACCGTGTAGGTATAGGACTGGGTGATGTTGGTAACGGAATCAACGGCTTCGATGACGATGGTGTCACCCGCCGTCAGCCCGATATCACCCACCAGGGTGGCGGCTTCGGCTCCGGCCTTGGTGGTTTCGCCGTTGACACCGCTCGCGGCTGTTTCGCTTGTGATTGAAGAATTGGTACGGTCCTGAAGCGCCTGCCGCGCAGTGGACTGTGCGGTTTCGACCAGCTTTGTGATGGCCGAAATACCATTGTCGGCCGCCTCAATGGTCTGCACCGCGTTCATTACGGTGTCCAGCAAGTTGCCAAGGTCCGACGCCCGGGAATTGAGCGATGCGGCGGTAAAAAAGTTCGTCGGATTATCAAGAGCCGAGTTGACTTTCAGGCCGGTTGCAAGGCGCTCCTGGGTCTTGCCCATAAGCGTGGCGGTGTTTTGAAGGTTCAGAAGGGTCGAGCGAACCGCTTTTGAAAGGGTGATTTCGGCCATGTGAGAACTCCTATTCCTGGATACTGGCTAGAACGCGCCTCTTCCTGAGGTTCCCTTATGGTGAACAAAACTCTTTGAAAAATGGTTAATGGCCGATGAAACCACGCAGATGGCGGCGAGAACAGCGGGAAACCGGGGTATTTTATGGTTTACAGATACCTAGCACGGCTTTGTAATTTGAGAGATTTGGAGGGGCGGCGCCTGGGTGAGGGGCAGATCCCGGTTCTGGTATCGCGATGTGGCGTAGCTCAGGTAAGCAGATTCAAGGGCCGGTTTGTCAGTGGTCCTGCAGACCCCGTCACGAGGCAGCAGGAAGGCAATGTTCCAGAGGGTGGCGTCGGACAGCAGGGGGGAGGAAGCTGACGCACTGCGGCGCCCGCTCATTTCAGCGGTGCTGGTTTTTTCGGAGGCGTTTCCGGTTGTTTTGCTCTGGCCGCTCCCGTCCCCGGTTGCTTCCCCGGTGGTTTTTTTTCGGCATTCGCGCTCGTGATGCTTTTTTCTGCGGACGGGGTTGTCTGGCCCGCGAAAAACCGGAGGGATAAGGTCGCCCAGAGTATCGTCCTCTCTTCCTTGCCAGAAAAGAGGCAACCATGGGCGCAAAAGTTTATTCCTTTTCGTTCAGATCGTATGGTATTTTAGTAAAATGCGATCGGAGCGAACGGTTTTTTAGGAAGGGGACCTGATTTGCCAGGGCCGGTTCACAGAGCCCGGTTTACCGCAATGCCGTTGGCGCCGGGGGACTGCGGGGCAGCCATTTTTCCGCTGGCGCCATAGGTGCTGGGCTGGCGGGAAGTGTTGAGGCCGGTTGCTACATCGGTGAGCAGGTTTTCGGTCACATTCTTTGCTGTGGCAAGCACCCTGAGGTTTTCAGCCATCTGGGTTGCAAGTTTTTCGTGCCCCGACTGCAGGCTCCCAAGGGCGTCCGGCGCCTGAAGTTTCAAGCGCTCGGCTTCGTGCTGCACCGCGCGCGCCAGCCCTACATATGTCTGGGCTATCTCGGCCTTTCTGGGACTGAGTTCTGAGGCCTCTTTATAACGCCCGGCCCGCAGCAGGATTGTTTCCTGGTTCATTACTTCAACCAGGCTGGTCAGAGATGCCTCGGTGGTCAAACACAGATCCCGGGCGTCCATCTGGCGCAGGCTGGAAATGCGATCAGTGGCGGTCTGGGGTGCGGATTTATTTGCTGAGGGCATGGGACTACATTTCCTTGTTGTAGCTGGCGGCCGCCCGGGCGGCCTCAGAGCCGTAGATGGCAAGTTTGTCCGCGCTTTCCTGCGCGGTGAGAAGATTGGCCATAATCTGGTCGGCAATGCCTATGCCTCCGGACCTGGCGAGAGAGGCTGCGAACTGTTCTGATTGCATCGAGCGCCACGTCTCCTCGCCGAAACCACCGCCAAATTCACTATCGGTGTCAATGGAAGTGAACATTTCCGAAACCAGAGTATTGAGAAAAACCGCTTCAAGTTCCTCGGCCTGCTGGCGCAGGCGGCCGCTCGTGTCACTTTGAAGGGGCGCGGCCGAAGAAAAGCTGGTTGCGTAAGTGTCCATCAGAGCACCTCGATCTCGGCCTGCAGGGCACCCGTTGCCTTGATGGCCTGCAGGATGGAGATGAGTTCCCGCGGTCCGATGCCAAGGGCGTTCAGCCCGTCGACAAGTTGCGCCAGGGTCACGCCGCCCCGGACCATGGCCAGGTTGGAATTGGTAGTGTCCACGTTGAGGTCGGTGCGCGGCACGGCGGCGGTCGCCCCAAGGGTTAAAGGGTTGGGCTGGCTGATTTCGGGGCTTTCCGCAATCGTGACTGTCAGATTGCTTTGAGCGATGGCAACTGTTGAGACGCGCACGTTGCGCCCCATAACGATAATGCCGGAGTTTTCGTCGATAACGATTTTTGCCGGCTGATCGGTTTCAACGATCAGTTGCTCGATGTCGGTAATCAGATCCACGATATTACCGTTGAAGTTGGGCGGCAGGGTGAGCAGGACAGTGGCGGAATCCTGGGGGGTGGCCACGGGGGCACCGATAAAATCGTTCACGGCCAGTGCCAGCCGCCGGGAAGTGGTAAAATCGGGGTTGCGCAAAGACAGTCTGAGGGAGCGCTGGGCACCAAGGTCAAACATGACTTCGCGCTCCACCAGGGCTCCGGCGGAAATGCGTCCGGTGGTGGGCACACCCGAGATGACGGTTGCCGCATCACCCTGGGCCTTGAAACCGTTGATGGCCACAGACCCTTGTGCAATGGCATAGACTTCGCCATCGGCGCCCAGCAGGGGGGTGACCAGCAAAGTGCCGCCCTGCAAACTGTCTGAATCACCCAGAGCGGCAACACTTACGTCGATGCGTGAGCCCTGCGCTGCGAAAGCGGGCAGGTTTGCCGTGACCATGACAGCGGCCACGTTGGCTGTGCGCACGGTTTCGCCCAGTGTGTTCACTCCGAGCCGTTCAAGCATGGCCTGAAGGCTCTGGCGGGTGAATGGCGAATTGTTCAGACTGTCGCCGGTTCCGTTCAGCCCAACCACCAGTCCGTAGCCAATGAGCTGGTTTTCGCGGACTCCCTCAATGTCAACGATATCCTTGATTCTTGCCGCAGCGCTGGCCGGAACCACAGGCACAACAACAAGTGTAAAGCTGACGAGCACGGCAAGTCCGAGGCGTGCCAGCCGGTGGAATCCGGTCGGGACTTGCCTGGAACATTCGCCAGTTTGAATGATGTTCTTCATGTTTTGATCCCCGATTTTTTTTGACCCAGCCACCCATCCCCATGGGTTGTTGCGCCAAACCTGTCTGCTGTCCGTTTGCTCTGCGAGAACCGTGCCAGAATATTCTAGCAACGTGGGGCAACGCTAGAGAACTGAAAAACAACAACAAAAACATTGCATTCAGCAGAGATCCAGCGGCAATGGGGCAGACTTTCGTGCGGGGCGTGCAAAAATTGCCTATCGCATTAAGGTCCTGTTAACCTGCCGGGCAGATTTTGCCTGCAGGATTTTTTTGACCAGAGCGGAGTCAGCAATGCGCATTGAGGGGACGTCGCCGCGACATTCGGTCAGGCGCAAGTCCGGCTCGGTTGGTTCGGGCAAGGGCGGGGCGGTTTTTCAGGCTCCCCAGTCTTCCCCTCCAGACCAGGCGGCTGCCAGGGGGACAGTGCGAGCGGCAACCGGAATTGACACCATTCTGGCCCTGCAGGGAGTCGAAGATCCCCGTTTTTCTAGAAAACGCGCTGTTCGCCATGCCCAGTCAATGCTCGACACGCTTGAGGAAATCAAGGCCGACTTGCTGGCCGGGGGCGTGGGGGAGGGACGTTTGAACAAACTGATGGCGCTTGTGACACGCGCCCACCAGCAGGCCGATCCGGAGCTTGAGGCTCTAATCGAGGATATCGAATTGCGCGCCCGGGTCGAGTTGGCCAAGTTGGGGCGGTATTCCGGGTAGGGAGCAGGGTGGGTCGGGCGCGGTGATCAATTCTGGATTTACAGAGCAATAGCGACTTGCGGTCGCACCTGAGCGCCATTATACAAACGCTCAAATTGCAGTCCCGGAGCAGAATGGTCATGGATGCGAAGCTTAAAGAGACAGGCTACCGGCCAAGTGAAGATGAGCCCTTTATGGGCCCCAAGCATGCCGAATATTTTCGGAACAAGCTCACCCGCTGGCGCGAAGATATCTTGCGTGAGAGCCGGGAAACGCTTGAAAGCCTTCAGGAAGAAAGTATTGCTCATGCCGATATGGCCGACAGGGCATCCTCGGAGAGCGACCGGGCCCTTGAGCTCAGAACTCGCGACCGCCAGCGCAAGCTGATTGCAAAAATCGATTCCGCGCTGCGACGCATTGACGAGGGCACTTATGGCTATTGCGAGGAAACCGGGGAGCCGATCGGGCTGGCCCGGCTCGACGCGCGGCCCATTGCAACGCTTTCTCTGGAAGCACAGGAAAGTCACGAGCGACGAGAAAAGGTGTACAGGGACGACTGAGTAATTTCGTTTTTCTCATTTTCCGGGCACCGGTTTCATCGATTCGGTCCAGGAGGGGGAGGTTCAGCATGACGCGCCGGAGGATCGGATGGGTGGTTTTTGCCTTGTGGGGTCTGATTTATATCAGCTCCATTCTCTTTCTGGTGGATTTTGGAGATGAGGGCCGCGCTCTTGCGCGCGGATTGAGCCGTCTTTCAGATTTTGTCGCCTGGCAGATCGGGGCTGGAATCGTTGCCCTTGTTGTGTGGTGGTTTGGCGGGGCTTTTGAGAAGAAGACGTTTGGCCGCTGGGTGTTCCGTATGCCGGCGCTTCTGGTGCTTTCGCTTGTTGTGTTCGTGGCAGGTGCCATTGTCTGGGCGAATTTTCAGCGCCCTTCACCGGTGGAAGTTTCCGCCACGCCCGTGCCGGATACCACGCAGGTCGTGCCGCCGGTCAGCGATTGAAGCACTGGTTAATTATGAGCGCAGATAGCGCTTTTTCAGATGCGTTATGAAATAGTCCGGGTCAAGGGGCTTGCCGGTGGCGGCAATCATCAGTTCCGGCGTTGAAAGCCGGGCCCCGGAAATCCAGATTTTTTCCCTGCGCCATTGGTTCAGGGCCGAAAAATCCCCCACTTCAATATCCCGTTCAATGTCCGGCAGGTCTTTTTCCAAAGCTGCCCACTGCTGGGCCGCCATCATTGCACCGAGCGAGTATGAGGGGAAATAGCCGAACAATCCGGCGGGCCAGTGCACGTCCTGCATGGGGCCGTCGGCCAAATTGTCTTTACTGGAAAGGCTGAGATATTGATTCATTTTTTGGTCCCATACCTCGGGAATATCAGCCACTTTCAGCGTTCCGGCTATCAGGTCCCGTTCCATTTCGTAACGCAGGATGACGTGCATGGGGTAGGTGACCTCGTCGGCATCAACGCGGACAAGACCGCGTTTGACCATATTGACGCGGGCCAGCACATCCTCAACCTGCCAGCCAGCGAACATGTCCTTGCCCAGATGTTCGCAGACAAGTCCCATGGCCCAGCGCCAGAACGCGGGGCTGCGTGCCACCTGCATTTCCACGAACAGGCTCTGGCTTTCGTGCATGCCCATGCCGCGGGCGTGATTGTGGGGCCAGTGGGCATCGTTGCGGGGCAGGCCCTGCTCGTACTGGGCGTGGCCGGTTTCGTGCAAAACCCCCATAAGACCGGGTAAAAAATCGCTTGTGCTGTAACGAGTGGTCATGCGCACATCGGTGGGCACACCTCCGCAAAAAGGATGATGGCTCTGGTCCAGCCTGCCATGGGTAAAGTCAAAGCCGACCGCTTCCATGGCCGCCAGCCCAAGCGCCTTTTGCTTTTCAATTGCGAAGGGGCCGTTCAGGGGCTTGAGGGGCCGGTCTGCAAGTCGTTTCTGCTGAGCCGCAAGCGCTTCTGGCAAGAATTCAGCCAACCCGGCTTTGAGCCTTGCAAAAACGGGATCGATTTCGATTGTCCGGTTTCCCGGATCGTACTGCTCCATCATCGCGTCATAGGGGGCAAGGCCGCTGGCACTCGCGCGCAGAGCGGCCTCCTCGCGAACAAGGACTATCACCTTTTCCAGCGCCGGGGCGAAGTCTTTCCAGTTGCCCGAAGGCCTTAGTTCGCGCCAGAGTTGTTCGCAGCGCATGGTGGTTTGGGTGCGCCGCTGCACAAAATCCGGGGACAGGGCGGTCAGATGCAGATATTGGCGTTTGAATTCGGCCAGACCCGTCCGCTGGTCTTGGTTCAGCGGTTCGTTTTCGGCCTCTCCAATCCAGTCCGCCACATGCGGGGCGCTGGCCATTTTGTGGCGCATGGCTGAGAGTGTTGCCATGGCTTCAGCGCGTTGCTCGCCGCCCCCGGTTGGCATGTTGGTGGCTTCATCGGCCCCAAGTATGGCCAGGGCATGGTCCAGGCTGGCGAGTTTGAGATTGTGAGCGTCGAGTTTTTCAAAGGACATCTGAGAGGCTTCTGTATCTGACAGTATACAGCACTCAGCTTTGACATGGAGAACCGCAAAACAAAAGGGGCGCGGCAGATATTCGGGGGAATGCCGCGCCCCGTTAACCGGAAGAGTGCGTCTCGCTTCGAGCCGCTGCTCCGCCGGAGTGCCCTCGCGCCATATTCGGGGGAAGCGCGAAGGGCGTTAACTGTGGCTCAGAAGGGCAGGATGGCGTCCAGAACCTGCTGGCCGTAGCGGGGTTGCTGGACGTCGGTTATCTGTCCCCGGCCACCGTAGGCAATGCGGGCCTCGGCGATTTTTGAAGACTGGATGGTGTTGTCCGCTTCAATATCCTCAGGGCGCACGATGCCGGCAACGATGAGATCGCGCACTTCAAAGTTCACCCTGACTTCCTGTCGTCCCTCGATAACCAGGTTGCCGTTGGGAAGGACCTGGGTGATTACGGCGGCAACGTCGGTCTCCAGGGTTTCGGAACGGTTGACCGAGCCGGTTCCTGAATCATTGACGCCTGACTTGACGTCTAAATCGGCCGAAGTAATCACATCAGGCACCACAGCGCCGAAAATTGATCCCAGAACGCCGCCCAAGCCAGCCGAGTTGGTTGAGTTGCGGCCCCGCGTGGTCTGGTTGGCGATCTGGGCCTTGTCGGCAATTGTGATCTTGACGGTCAGAATGTCACCGATCCGGTTGGCGCGCTGGTCCTTGAAGAAGCCCCGTGCCCCGTTGCGGAACAGAGAATTGGGTTGGTAGGAAGCCACCACCGGCTCGGGCATGGGCATGACGACGGGGCGGTATCCGGCCTGGGCTGTGGGGTTCTCTATGGCCGAAAGAGTGGGTGTCTGCCCGATCTGTGTGAGGCGCTCTGCGGCGGTACAGGCACCAAGAGTGCCAGCTATGGCCAGAGTTGCTGTAAGCTTGAAGAGTTTCATATCGTCATTCCCCCGAAGGACAGGTTTAAAGTGATGCGAGGCGGTTGGAACTGCTTTGCATTTCCACTGTGCCAGGATTAATTGCGATGCCCTGCACAACGCGGTTGGACAGGAGGTTGAGAACCGAAACCACCTCACCCCGGCTGGCATCAGCCAGAGCCTGGCCTTTGACCGTCAGGGTCAGGGCGCCTGATTTCAGATAGAGTGTGACGATGTCATTGCGTGCGATAAGCACCGGATCGGCGACATCGTTGAAGCGAACCGGCGTGCCCTCACGCAACTGGCGCAGGAGCTGGCTGCCGACAAGTTGTTGCAGTTCCGGCGCGCTCCGACCCTGCGCGGACTGAAGGGAAACCTCACGCATCACCAAATCAGAATTCTGCAAGATGGCACCGGCGGGCAGGGTTCGTGTGAGATG